>CALKJX010000342.1 GCA_937995555.1 uncultured Elioraea sp. | reverse complement strand
ACCGCCGTCTCGAAATCCATCCCCGTGAAGCCGATCGCCGCATCCCCCCAGATATTGATGCAGAGCTTCTCCGGCTGCGCGAGCTTGGCCCCCATCGCCAGCCCGAGGCCGTAGCCGAGCTGGGTGGTCTTGCCCCAGCCGAGATACGAGAGCGGCTCGGTCGCGACCCAGAAGGGCGAGAGCTGATCGCGCGGGCTGCCGGCGTCGTGCGTGATGATGGTGTTGGCGACATCGACCGTGCGCATCAGGTCGCGGATCACCCGGTAGGGCGAGAGCGGCACCGCGTCGCTGTTCAGCTTCGCCGACCACTTCTCCATCCAGGGCGCGCGCACCGAAGCCAGTTCGGCGGCGATGGCCGCGCTGTCGCGCGCCTCCCGGATCCTGTCCTTCAGTGCCGCGATCAGCGCCTCCAGCGTCAGCGCCGCATCGCCGATCAGCCCCAGCTCGATCGGCACATCCTTGTTCAGATGGTTCGGATCCAGCGTCGCATGGATGATCCGCTTGCCCTTCGGCATCGGCACCGCGAAGCTTGACTCCGTGAAGCTGCAGCCGACGCCGAGAATCACGTCGGCGGCCCTCAGCGCATGCGGCATGGTCGCCGGCGTGGCGACGCCGCCTGATCCGGCCGAGAGCGGATGCGTCTCGGGGAAGGCGCTCTTGCCGCCGAGGCTGGTCGTGACCGGCGCCGCCAGCAGCTCCGCCAACGCGCGCAACTGCGGCCAGGCGCGCGCCCAGTGCACCCCCGTGCCGGCATAGATCACCGGCCGCTTCGCCTCCGCCAGCATCGCCGCCGCGCGCTCCACATCCGCCGGGTCGGGGCCGTAGCGCGTGGACACCACCGGTGTGTAGTCGAGCGGCTCCGGCACCTCCTCGTTGAAGATGTCCGCCGGGATCTCGACGAGACAGGGGCCGCCGCGGCCGTTGCGCAGCCGCGTGAAGGCCCGGCGCAGGACGTTCGGCGTCTCGGCCGGCAGCCAGATCGCCTCGGCCGACTTGGTCACCGAGCGCATCGCCTGGGTCGAATTGAAGTTGGGCTCGAGCTGCGCGAGACGACGCTGATAGCCCATCGGCAGCACCAGCACCGGCACGGATTCGCCGAAGCACTGCGCCACGCCGCCATAGGCGTTCTCGGCCCCCGGGCCGTGCTGCATGCAGAACGCGCCGAGCTTGCGCCCCGAGGACAGCCGCGACATCGCATCCGCCATGTGCAGGCCGATGCGCTCCTGCCGCACCATGATCGGGCGGATGTCGATCGCGGCGGCGAACTCGATCAGGTGATTGACGGGATACCCACAGAGGATCTCGATCCCCTCGCGCTTCATGATCTCGGCGATCGCCTGGCCGACCTTCACCGCCCCGCCCCCTCCCGTTCCGCTCTCGTTCCGATAGAATCCTGATGCATCAGCCTAGACACGGGACGGGCAGCCCCGCAACCCCCTGCGGGCGGCAGCAGGAAGCCGTGGGGGGACGACGCTCGTCCCCCCTCACCCCCCTGCACTACCGCACTCCCGGCACTCGGCTATGCTCAGGTCATGATTCTCTCCGGGACATCGCGTCTCGCCGGCGTGCTGGGCTGGCCGGTTGCGCACTCGCGCTCGCCGCGTCTGCACGGGTTCTGGCTCGAACGCCACCGCATCGACGGCGCCTACCTGCCCCTGCCCGTGCGGCCGGAGCGCTTCGCCGAGGCCGTGCGTGCCCTGCGCGACCTCGGATTCCAGGGCGCCAACGTCACCATCCCGCACAAGGAGGCGGCCTTCGCCGTTTGTGACACGGTGGACGCCACCGCGCATCGCGCCGGTGCGGTCAATACGCTGGTGTTCCGTCCCGATGGCGAGATCACCGGCTTGAACACTGATGGCTGGGGCTTCCTCGCAGGGCTCCGCCAGGCCGTGCCGACGATCGACATGACCGCAACGCCCGTCACCGTGCTCGGTGCCGGCGGCTCGGCGCGCGCCATCGCCGCCGCCCTGCTCGATGCGGGCTGCCCGCGCCTCACCTTCGTCAACCGCACGCGCGACCGCGCCGAGGCGCTCAGCGCCGCGCTCGGCGGCCCGGTGCAGGCCGCGGGCTGGGACGAGGCGCCGGCGCTGCTCCCCGCCACGCGGCTGCTGATCAACACCACCTCGCTCGGCATGAAGGGCACGCCCTCGCCAGACCTGCCGCTCGAACGCCTGCCCGATGACGCGGTCGTCGCCGACATCGTCTACGTGCCGCGCGTCACCGGCCTGCTCGCCGCCGCCGCCGCGCGCGGGCTCAGCACCGTCGGCGGCCTGCCCATGCTGCTGCACCAGGCACGCCCCGGCTTCCGCGCCTGGTTCGGTGTCGACCCGCAGGTGGATGACGAGCTCGCCCGCTTCGTCGCCGGCGACGTGCCGGAGACCGCCGAGGCGGCATGATCGTGATCGGGCTGACGGGCGGCATCGGCATGGGCAAATCGACCGCCGCGCGGGCCTTCCGCCGCCTCGGCATCCCCGTGCACGACGCGGACGCCGCCGTGCATCGGCTCTACGCGCGGGGCGGCGCCGGCGTGCGCGCGGTCGCTGCCCTCGCACCGGAGGCGGTGATCGACGGCGCGGTCTCGCGCGAGGCGCTGCGCCGACGCGCACTCACCGACCCCGCGTTCCTCGCGCGGCTCGAAGCCGCCATCCACCCCTTGGTCCGCAAGCAGGAACGCAGCTTTCTCGCCCGCTGCCGGCGCGCCCAGCGCCCGATCGCAGTGCTCGACATCCCGCTGCTGTTCGAGACCGGCGGCGATCGCCGGGTGGACCACGTCGTCGTCGTCAGCGCGCCGGCGGCCACACAGCGGGCGCGCGTTCTCTCACGGCCCGGCATGACCGAGGCCCGGCTCGCCGCGATCCGCGCGCGCCAGATGCCCGATGCCGAGAAGCGCCGCCGCGCGCACACGGTGATCCGCACCGGGCTGTCGCGCCACCACGCGCAGCGCGCGATCCGCCGCCTGGTCGCGCGTCTGAGGGAGACGGCACGATGAGCGACCGCGAGGTGCTGCTGGACACCGAAACGACCGGGCTGGAAACGAGCCTCGGGCATCGCATCATCGAGATCTGCTGCCTCGAGCTGAAGAACCACGTGCCCACGGGCCGCGTGCTGCACCGGCTGGTCGATCCGGGCCGCGACATCGACCCGGAGGCGGAGCGCATCCACGGCATCACGCGCGCCAGCCTGCTCGGCAAGCCCACGTTCGGCGAGATCGTCGAGGAGCTGCTCTCCTTCCTCGGCGAGGATCCGATCGTCGCGCACAACGCGCCGTTCGATCTCGGCTTCATCAATGCCGAGCTCGCCCGGCTCGACCTGCCGCCGCTCGACCCCGCGCGCGCGATCGACACGGTGGCGCTCGCGCGCAAGCGCCACCCGGGCCTGCCGGCGAGCCTCGACGCGCTGTGCCGTCGCTTCGGCATCGACAACTCCATGCGCACCAGCCACAACGCGCTGCTGGACTGCCAATTGCTCGCCGAGGTGTATCTCGAACTGCTGGGCGGCCGGCAGCCCGGGCTGATCCTTGGCCCCGCCGCCCGCGTCGCACGCCGCGCGGTCGCTGCCACCGCGGCCCCCCCTGCCCGCACGCCGCGCCCGATCGTGGCCAGCGAGGCGGAACGCGCCGCGCATCGCGCCTTCGTGGCCGGCATCAAGGGCGCGCTCTGGACGCGGCTCGAGCCGGAAGCCTACGGCGAGGCCGAAGCGGCGTCCGGCTGAGTCAGCACCCGCGCGGCGGATCGGACGCGGTCGCGAAGGCGACCAGGCAGGCGCCGAAGCGGTCGGCGAATTGCCGTTGCTGGCCGGCGCCATGGCCCGAGAACCCCTCCGGCCGGTCGATCAGCAGCAGCGCGCCGACGCGCGGCGCCAACCGGTCGCGCATCAGCGCGGCGCGCCCGTCCGCATCGGCAACAAAGGGGTCGAGCGCGAACTGGACGAAGGCCACGCGGGCGGCTGGCGCGTTCGCCTGCCCCGCCAGCGTGCGCAGCTGATCGACCTGCGCGTTCAGGTTGATGCTGCCGCCCTGGCCGTGCGCGGCCGCCGCGACCGCGATCACCACGTCGGCGAGCCCGGGCGTGTCGAGCATCTGCAGCGCGTTCCAGCCGCCTC
>CALKJX010000341.1 GCA_937995555.1 uncultured Elioraea sp. | reverse complement strand
CCTCGAACGCCGTGCGTACGGCGTCGCCGAGGATCATGTCGGACAGTGCGGGGGCGGAGAGGGTGGCCAGCACGACATAGGAGGCCGTGACCGGCAAGGCCGCGCCGAGCACGAGCGAGGCGATCGCGATCAGCACCAGCGCCACGGCGAGGCTGCCGCCGGCCCAGCGCTCGATCATGATCGAGAACACGTTGCCGAGCCCGGTGGTCGCGACCGCCGAGATCATGATGCCGATGCCGACCAGCAGCACCGCCGTCGGCGCCATGGTGCGCGCGCCGAGTGCCAGCGCCTCGACGATCCGGCGCGGCCCCATCGGCATGTCGGAAAGCCACGACACGATGACGACCGTCGCGGTGGCGGCACCGGCCGCATAGGCCGGGCCGATGCCGGTGAACAGGAGGTAGAGCAGCACCGCGAAGGGGATCAGGAAGGGCAGGCCGCGGCGGCGGACGGTCTCCCAGACCGGCGGGGCGTCGGCGTCGACGAAGCGGATGTCGTGCCGGCGCGCGTGGATGCGCACGCCGAACGCTACTCCGCCGAAATAGACCAGTGCCGGAATGGCCGAGACGGCGGCGATGGTGAGGTAGGGGATGCCGGTGACGGACGCCATGATGAAGGCCCCGGCCCCCATGATCGGCGGCAGGATGCCCCCGCCGGTGCTGGCCGCCGTCTCCACCCCGCCGGCGAAATGCGGCTTGAAGCCGGCGCGGATCATCAGCGGGATGGTCACTGCCCCCGTCGACGTGACGTTCGCGACCGCCGAGCCCGAGATGGTGCCCGATAGCGCCGACGCGATCACCGCGACGAAGCCCGGACCACCCTGCATGCGCTTGGCGATCGCACGGCCGATATCGAGCACGAAGCGGTCGGCCCCCGAGACCTGCAGGAAGGCGCCGAAGATGATGAACATCGTCACCAGGTTCCACGAGATCTGGGCGATGTTGCCGAACATGCCGTCGTCGGAATAGAAGACGCGGAACAGCGTGATCTCGAGCGAGAGGCCCGGGAAGCGCAGCACGCCGTCGAGCCACCGTCCCCAGACCGTGACGTAGGTGAAGGCGAGAATGCACAGGATCGGCACCACGAGCCCCGTGGTGCGCCGGATCATTTCGAGCGCGATCACCGGTGCGGCGATGCAGAACACCCAGTCGTACCAGAGGAAGCGGCTCGACCGGGCGTAGAACGAATCCTCGCCGAGGATCAGATAGAGCGCGCAGCCGATCGCCATCAGGGCGATCGCGATATCGAGCACGAAGGAGAGGCCGCCGCGCCAGCCGCCGCCGCGCAGGAGCGGCCAGGAGAGCGCACCGATGGTCGCGAAGCCCGCGAAATGAACCACGCTCGCGCGCAGTTCGCTGACCACCCCGAAGGTGTTCAGCCAGAGATGCCAGGCGGCGAGTGCAGCGGCGAACCAGAACACGAATCGCGCGGCGAGGCTGCCCTCGCCGCGCGGATCGCGTGCGCGCGCCCCGGAGGGCGTCACGTCAGGCGGCGCGCAGCCGCTCGGGGATCGTGATCCCCTTCTCGGCGTAGTACCTCGCCGCGCCCGGGTGCAGCGGGTTGACCATGCCGTCGAGCGCGGTCTCCAGCTTGATCTCGCGCGTCGCCGCGTGGATGCCGTGCAGGAACGGCAGGTTCTCGAAGATCGCCCTGGTGATCTCGTAGACGTCGTCGTCCGGCACGTTCGCGTTGCAGGCGAGGAAGTTCGGCTGGACGATCGTGCGGATCGGGTTCGGCTGGTTCGGATAGCTGTTGGCCGGGATGGTGAACGGCACATAGAGCCCCGTGCCGCCATCGGCCTTCTTCGCCTGCTCGTCGGTGAACTCCAGGATCTGGAAGTCGTTCGCCGCGCGCGCGAAGAGCTGCGTGATTGCCGCAACCGGCACGCCGCCGCCCGGGTTCGCGCCGTCGATCTGCCCCGCGAGCAGCGCCTCGACCGAGGGGCCGAAGCCGAGATAGACGAGCTCGAACATGTTCGGATCGATACCGTAATTGGCGAAGATGAAGCGGTTCGAGTGCTCGGTGCCCGAGTTGCGCGCCGACATCGAGAAGCGCCGGCCGCGCAGGTTCATGATGTCGTCGAAGGTGCCGGTCCGCACGAAAGTCCTGCGGATGACCACGTGCTCGACATTGCCCCACAGGCCGCAGATCGAGCGCACATTGCGCTGCGGCCCGTCGGCCTGGATCGGACCCGACCCGTCGCGCGCGTAGAGGCCGAACAGGCCCTGCAGGATCGCGAACTGCGCCTGGTTCTCGCGCAGCAGGCGGATGTTCTCGCCCGACCCGGCCGAGGAGATCGCCGACATGTCGATCCCCTTGGCGCCCTGCAGGCGCACCTTGGTCAGCGTCGCGAGGGCGACCCCGACCGGGTAGTAGGTGCCGCCGATCGTCGCGGTGGCGAGGATGTAGCTGCGCGCCTGCTGCGCGCGCACGATCGCGGGCGCGGCGAGCGTGGCGGCGCCGGCGAGCAGAAGGGAACGACGAACGATCATGGGTTGTGCCTCCCGGACCATGCGGCCAGGCGCCGGCCCGGACGGACGCGGCGCCGAGCATGAACGGGAGGCTACCTAGTGGCAGAACTGCGGCGTGGCAACCGCCGGGAGCGTGACCGGTGACCGCCCGCGCGCGCGGCTGCCGGGGAGTCCATGGCAGCCGAGGGGCGTCAGCCCTTCGCCTTCTCCATCATCGCCTTCACCTCGTCGAGCGCCTCGCCGACGCGGCGGTTCAGCACCGTGAGCGTGTCGCCCGACATCTTCTGGATCATGTCCTGCAGCTCGCGGATGTTCTGCATCGCCTTCTCGTAGGTTGTCTTCAGCAGCTCGGCCTGTTTGGCGGCCTTGGCCTGCGGCGCCTCCGCGGCGGCGATCGCCTTCATCGCCTCGGTCATGTCGGCGAGCGACTGCTGCATGATCTCCATGTGGCGCTTCGCCACCGCCTGCATGCCCTCGAGGGCGAGCTTGTTCGCGGTCGAGAGCGTCTCGATGTTCTTGCGCTGCGCGGCCACCAGCGCCTCGACATCCACCTGCGGCAGCTTGAACTCGGCCATCATCTTGGTGACGTCCATGTCGAACATGGTCTCGGGCTTCTTCACCATCGTCCTTCGTCCTTGTTCTTCGCCTGGGGGAGCGACGGTTCCCCGCGGAGATGCCGTCCTCGGGCGCGGCTTTAGCCCGGCATATATGCGCAGGTCAAACGGATTTGTGCAGTGCAGCAGAACCGCTCACTTCACCGTGTCCGGCTCGCTCGCCGCCCCCGGCGGCGGTCCTGGCTCGCTGGCCGCGGGCCCGGCGGCCGGCGGCTCCGCCCGCCGCCGGCCGCCCAGCAGGGGCTCCAGCGTCTCGGCGAGGCTCTCGGCCCGCGTCAGCGCCTTGTCCAGCGCCGCCATGGTCGGCGCGAGATCGGCCGTCTCGTCGGTCTCCCAGGTGCGGAACACCGACAGCCACACGGCGAGCAGCGCTTTCGCGCGCAGCATCCCGAGCGGGCCGGTGGCGGGAATCCCGGCCGCCTCCAGCATCCAGCGCATCGAGGTCAGCGCCGCCGGCGCCCGGCAGGCCAGCGCCACCGGATCGGTGCGCATCGCCCGCCAGCAGGCGATCACCCCGGCGCGGTGCGGTGCCAGCGCATCGAAGCGCCGCATCAGCGCGTCGAACAGCCGGTCCTTCGGCGTGTCGGCCTCGCCCGCGGGCGCCGTGCCGGCGAGCACCGTCGCGTCGATCACGGCCATGAACCGGTCGAGGATGGCGGCCCGGTCGTCGAACCGGGCGCGCAGCGCGGCGAGCGTGGTGCCGGCCTCGGCGGCGAGCTTCGGCAGCGTCGTCCCCCGCCAGCCCTCGCGCGCCGCGACCCGCATCAGCGCGGCGGTCACATCCCGGTCGAAGGCGTCGATCCCGTCCATGCGGATCACATGGGGTCGGGCGCCTCAGCCCGCCAGTTCGCGCGACCGGCGCGTCGCCGCCGCGATGGCCCTGACCATCAGATCGGGCACGCCGCCCTGGGCCATCAGCACCGCCAGCGCCGCCGCCGTGGTGCCGCCCGGGCTGGTCACGTTCCTGCGCAGCTCAGCCGCATCCTGCGTGCTCGCCGCCAGCAGCGCGCCCGCGCCGGCGACCGTTGCGCGCCCGAGGCGCCGCGCCAGCTCCGGCGGCAGCCCCTGCGCGATGCCGGCCGCCTCCATGGCTTCCGCGAGCAGGAACACATAGGCCGGACCGCTGCCCGAGACCGCCGTCACCGCGTCCATCAGCGCTTCGTCCTCCACCCACGCGACCGCGCCGATCGCCCCGAGCAGATCGGTGCACAGGTCGCGCTGCGGTGCCGTCACGCCGGGGCCGGGGCAGGCCACCGTCATCCCCTGACGCACCGCCGCCGGGGTGTTCGGCATCGCCCGCACCACCGCCGCGCGCTCGCCGAGCAGTGCGCGCATCCGGCCGATCGTCGTGCCGGCCATGATGGAGAGGAACACCACCGACCCGGCGAAACGCGCATAGGCGGGCAGGACCTTCGCCGCCTCCTGCGGCTTCACCGCCAGCACCACCGCCGCGGGACGAAGATCGGCCGGCAGGGCGTCGGGACTGGCGACCGCGCCTTCCGGCGCCGAAGGACCGGGCTCGACCACCGCGACCTCGCGCCCGGCCTCCAGCCAGCCGGCACGCATCGCCCCCCCCATCTTGCCGCAGCCGACCAGCAGGATCGTGTCCATGCGGAGAAGAAAAACAGGAGTGGGGGGGACCACGCTAGTCCCCCCGCGTCCCCCTGCATGAACGGGCCGCGCTACAATGACGCATGGCCGAGGTGCCGCGCGTCCCGACCTCAGTCCTGCTGGAGGGCCTGATGCACGAGGCCCCGGCGAACTCGGTCAGCCTCGGCTGGCTGATCGAGCGGCTCGGCCCGCGCTCCTTCGGCCTCGTCCTGCTGCTGCTCGGCCTGCTTGCGCTGCTGCCGGGGATCGCGATCGCGGCGGGACTGCTGCTCGCGATCCCGGCCTCGCAGATGCTCCGCGGCCACGTGGCCCCGGTATTCCCCGCGAGGATCGTCGGGCGAGAGCTGCCCGCGCGGCGGCTCGCGGCGCTGATCCGGCGCGCCCTGCCGGCGCTCCGCCTGATGGAACGGGTGATGCGGCCGCGCTTTCCGACACCGTTCCAGGCCACCAAACGCCTGGTCGGCGCGCTGATGCTCCTGCTCGGCGCGCTGCTGCTGGCGACACCCGTGCCGCTCAGCAACATCCCCTACGGGATCGCGATCATCCTGCTCGCCTTCGCCTATCTGGAGGAGGATGGCGTGGCACTCTGCCTCGCGCTCGGCCTGACGGTCGTCGCCTTCGCCGCCGGCGCGGCCGTGCTCTGGATGACGCTCGGCTGAGACCGTGAATGCGGCACGCGCGTGCCGATGCAATCGCCCTGCGCCATCGCCATCTCTGATGGCGATCGGCTGACGCCACTTGCCTCGCCCCCGGTTCCGATCCCGGCGCCTGAGAACGAACGAGCAATACGCCGCACGGCGCGGAACGCCGCGACCACCCGCATGGAGGCTGACATGGCGATCAACGAGAAGCCGCGCGCCAACGGACTGCGCGACCGATGGGACCGCAACCGCCCGGTCATCTATGCCCTCGGCATCGGGATGATGCTCGGGCCGCTGGTGTCGAGCTTCGCCGGATACCAGGTCCGCAGCAGCACGTCCGACGCACGCGTGCATGCGGCCGTCGTCGAGCAGCAGGCCCGGTTCTGCGAGGAGCGTACCCGCGCGGCGAGCGCGGAGACCGGCCGGCTCGACTGGAACCGCGGCTACGAGCTCGCCCGCCGATGGGCGAGGATGCCCGGAGCCGCCGCCGCCGACGGCGACGCGATCCAGGCCTGCGTCCGGCGGCTCACCGCATGACCCGCAACCCGCGCTGGGACGGCGCGCGCATCACCTTCGAGATCGTCGAGGGAGGACGCCCGATCGCCTGCGCGATCTCGCGCAGCGCGTTGCAGGATCTGGCCGGCCAGCGGCGCTTCAAGACGGCCGGGCTGCTCGTGTGCTTCGCCGCCCTCGGGCCGCGGATCGAGGCGATCGCCCGGGCCAAGCTGCGCCAGCGGCCGGACGGCATCGAGGGGGTGCTGCACATCTGGTCGGACGACATCGACGACCCGCCGCCCTCGGATGTGCCGGTGGCTGCGGCGCTGCGAGGCTGAGCGGGGGCGTCGCTGCCCCCGGGGCTCACGCCTCGCCGGCGCACTCCAGCATCGCGGCCGCGAGCGCGTCGGCCGGGCTCTTGCCGCCCCACAGCACGAACTGGAACGCCGGGAAGAACCGCTCGCACTCGGTCACCGCGATGTCGACCATGTCCTCGAGCGCCTCGACCGACAGTCCGCCCGCCCCGCGCAGCAGCACCGAATGGCGGAAGACGGGCGTGTTCTCCTCGGTCCAGACCCCGAAATGCCCAAGCCAGAGCTTCTCGTTGGCGAGTGCCAGCAGCTCATGCACCTGGGTCTTGCGCGCCGCCGGCACCTTCAGGTCGAAGGCGCAGAAGAAATGCATCGCGCTGATCTCGCCGCACCAGGAGAAATGCAGCGTGTAGTCGCACCACTTCCCGGGCACCTCGACCGCCATCGCATCGTCGCCGCGCCGATCGAACGGCCAGTCATTGGCGGCGACGATCTGCTCGAGCAGATCCAGCGGATTGGCGGCGGAGTCGTCTCGGAGGGCAAGGCGGTCGGCCATGGCCGCGTGCTCCCTGTACCGGCGGCAGGCACCGAGGCGGCGCCCGCCTGGAGAGGGTGTTCCGCGTCCCTGCCACATCTAGGCGTGCAGGAGCCGCCTGAACACCATGAATAGGCTACCGAGCCGAATCGCGCCCCTGCAAGGCGAACCCTGCCCGGGGCGACGTTTTCACGCCGCTGTCACGCTCGCCTCAGGGCGCGGTGCCGTCCACCGCGGACGGCGCCTCCGGCGTCGCCTCCGCCTTCGCCAGACGGGCCTCCAGATCCGCGATGCGCGCGGCGAGCCTGCCGTTCTCCTCGCGCGCCCGCACCGCCATCTCGCGCAGCGCGTCGAACTCCTCGCGCGTCACGAGGTCGAGCCGGCGCACCACCTCCTCGACGGCCGATCGCGCCATCGCCTCGGCCTCGCGCCGGAGCCCGACCAGCGCCGAGATCGCGCCGCCCGCCACCCCCGCCACGTCATCCGCCAGCTTCCCGCGCATGATCCCTCCGTCCCGCGGCGTTGCCGCCCCACGGCGTGGACCCTATAAGCGCCGCGACCCCGCCACAACCGGCAAGCGCATGATTCTCGTCACCGGCGGCGCCGGCTTCATCGGCTCCAACATCGTCGCTGCCCTCGCCGACCGCGGCGAGGAGGTCGTCGTGTGCGACCGCCTGCGCAGCGACGGCAAGTGGCGCAACCTGGCGAAGCACCTGGTCGCCGAGCTTGTCGCCCCCGAGGCGCTCGCCGCCTGGCTCGAGCGCGGCCCGCGCCTGCGCGCGATCGTGCACATGGGCGCGATCTCCTCCACCACCGAGCGCGACGGCGACCTGACCGCCGCGACCAACATCACGCTCTCGCTCGCGCTCTGGGAGTGGTGCGCCGCGCATGCCGTGGCGCTGATCTACGCCTCCTCGGCCGCGACCTACGGCGACGGGACGGCCGGGTTCGACGACGACGCCTCGCCCGCTGCCCTCGCGCGGCTGCGTCCGCTCAATCTCTACGGCTGGTCCAAGCACGCCTTCGACCGGCGTGTCGCCGATCTGATCGCGCGCGGGCGTGCACGCCCCCCGCACTGGGCGGGGCTCAAGTTCTTCAACGTCTACGGGCCGAACGAGTACCACAAGGGGCCGATGATCTCGGTGGTGAAGCGCAAGGCCGACGAGATCGCCGCCGGCAACCCGGCGACGCTGTTCCGCAGCCACCGCGCCGACATCCCCGACGGACACCAGGCGCGCGACTTCATCTGGGTGGGCGACTGCGTCGATGTGGTGCTCTGGCTGCTCGACCATCCGGAGGTCTGCGGCCTGTTCAATGTCGGCACCGGCCGGGCGCGCACCTATGTCGAGCTCGCGCGCGCGGTGTTCGCGGCGATGAACCGCGTGCCGGAGATCAGTTTCGTCGACACGCCCGAGCATCTGCGCGCGCAGTACCAGTACTTCACCCAGGCGCGCATGGAGCGCCTGCGCGCGGCCGGCTACGACCGGCCGTTCACGCCGCTCGAGGACGGGGTCGCGACCTATGTGCGCGGCTTCCTGCTGGCCGGGGATCCGTACCGGTGACGCTCGGCATCGTGCCGTTCCCGATGATCGATCCGGTGTTGGTCGCGATCGGTCCGTTCGCGATCCGCTGGTACGCGCTCGCCTACATCGTCGGGCTGGTGCTCGCGTGGCGCGTGGTGCGCCGCCTCGCCGCCGCGCCACCCGCCTGCGCGACGCCCGAGCAGGTGGACGACTTCCTCACCTGGGCGGTGATCGGCGTGATCCTCGGCGGCCGGCTCGGCTACGTGCTGTTCTACCTGCCGCGCCACTACCTCGCGCACCCGCTGGAAGCGCTGATGGTGTGGAAGGGGGGGATGAGCTTCCACGGCGGCATGCTCGGCGTGACCCTGGCGACGCTCTGGTTCTGCCGCAGGCGCGGGATCGACTTCTTCGCCTTCGCCGACCGCGTCGCCGTGCCCACGCCGATCGGGCTGTTCCTCGGCCGGCTCGCCAACTTCATCAATGCCGAGCTCTGGGGGCGGCCGTGGGACGGGCCCTGGGCGATGGTGTTCCCGACCGATCCCGATCAGCTGCCGCGCCATCCGAGCCAGCTCTACCAGGCGGGGCTGGAGGGGCTCGTTCTGCTCGCGGTGATGGCTTGGTTCGGACATCAGGAGCGGTATCGCGCCCGGCGCGGCTTCCTCGGCGGGCTGTTCCTCGCGGGCTATGCGGTGGCGCGCATGATCGGCGAGCTGTTCCGCCAGCCCGACGCCTTCCTCGGCTTCCTGCCGGGCGGGCTGACCATGGGCCAGGTGCTGAGCCTGCCCATGCTCGCGGTGGGGCTGTGGGCGATCGCGACGAGCCGGTCCCGCTCGGCGCGATGATCCGCGCCGGCATCGCCGAGCGGGGGCCGATGCGGCTCGACCGCTACATGGCGCTCTGCAACGCGCACTACTACGCGACGCGCGATCCGTTCGGGCGGGCAGGGGACTTCGTCACCGCGCCCGAGATGTCCCAGGCCTTCGGCGAACTGCTCGGCGCGTGGTGCGTGTCCGTGTGGGAGGGGATGGGCCGACCCGATCCGGTGCTGCTCGCCGAGGCGGGGCCGGGGCGCGGCACGCTGATGGCCGATGCGCTCAGGCTTGCCGATCGCGTGGCCCCTGGCTTCGCCGCCGCGGCGCGCGTGCATCTGATCGAGACGAGCCCGGTGCTGCGCGCGGCGCAGAGCGCGCGCCTCGGCGGCCGGGTCGCGGCGTGGCATGACGACATCGCAACGTTGCCGGCCGGGCCGTTGCTGCTGCTCGCCAACGAGTTCCTCGATGCCCTGCCGGTGCGCCAGATCCTGCACGACGGGCGCGAGCGCGCGGTCGGCTGCGAGGGCGAGCGTCTGGTCTGGACCACGCTCCCCGCGCCGGGCGAGCCGCCGGGCGAGCGC
>CALKJX010000340.1 GCA_937995555.1 uncultured Elioraea sp. | reverse complement strand
GCGCGGCAGCACCGCGGCGATGCGCGACCTCGCGGGTGCGGCTACGCGCGTGCTCGACCTGCAGGGGCGGCGCGCGATTCCCGGCATCGTTGACAGCCACGCCCATCCCGATGCCTACGCGATCCGGCTCGCGCGCTGGCGCCTGCTCGAACCCTCGGTCATCCCCGACCGCGCGACCCTGCTCGAGGTGGTCGCGCGCGACTGCGCCACGCTGCCGCCGGGGCGTTGGTTCGCCGGCTATCGCCTGAACGAGAACAAGTCCGGCGGCTATCCGACGCTGGACGAACTGGACGCGGCCTCGGCCGGACGACCGCTGTTCATCCTGCGCACCGACGGCCATCTCGGCCTCGCCAATTCCGCTGCCTTCGCCGCCTGCGGCATCGGCACCGACGCCCCGGACCCGCCCTTCGGACGGTTCGACCGCCATCCGCAGACCGGCCGCTTCACCGGCCTCGTGCGGGAGACCGCCGCGCACGTCTTCCTGAACGCGATCCACGGCCAGGACAGCGAGGCCGACATCGCGAGCGGGATGCGCGAGGTGCACGCGCAATGCCTGCACCACGGCATCACAAGCGTCTACAACAGCCTCACGCCGTCCAAGGCGATCCGCGCCTATCAGCGCATGAAGGGCGACGGCACGCTCGCGGTGCGCACCGGCATCATCGTCTCGGGGCGCGAGGACGGGCTGGTCGAGGCCTTCATCGCCGCCGGCATGCGCACCGGCTTCGGCGATGACGATCTGCGCGTCATCGGCGTCGAGTGGTGCCCGGACTGCTCGACCTCCGGCCGCACCGCCGCCTATTGGGAGCCCTACGTGGGCACGCCGATCCCGGGCGAGCCGGTGCCGAACACGGGCATGCTGCTCTACGACGCGGCCGATCTCGCCGCGCGCGCGACCGCGGCGCACAAGGCGGGGCTGCTCGTCATGATCGAAGGGGTCGGCGATCGCGGCATCGACTTCGCGCTCGATGCGATCGAGGCCGCCCTCGCGGCGTACCCGATGGCGGATCACCGCATGCGCGTCGAGCATTGCTGCTACGTCACGCCGCCGATCCTCTCCCGGCTCCGGTCGCTCGGCGTGGTCGATTCCTCGGCCACGGGCTTCATGTGGGAACTGGGCGACGCCTACATCGCCAATCGCGGCCAGGCGGCGATGCGCCACATGTGGCCGCACCGCACGCTGATCGACGCCGGTGTGCCCGCGCCCGCGCATTCCGACTTCGCGGTCTGCACCATGAACCCCTGGACGGCGATCCACGCCATGGTGAACCGCGAGACAGACACGGGCGGCGATCTCGACAGGAGCGAGGCGGTCACCGTCACCGAGGCGATCCGCGCCTACACCGCGCTCGGCGCCTGGTCGGGGCGCGAGGAGGCGTCGAAGGGCACGCTGGAGGTCGGCAAGCTCGCCGACCTCGCCGTGCTCGACCGCGATCCGTTCGCGATCGAGCCGCGCGGTCTCAAGGACGTGCGGACGGTGATCACGCTCGTCGGCGGCGAACTGCGCTTCGCCGCCTGAGCCGTCACGCGGTGCGGCGGCCGCGCTGCACCGGGTCGAGATCCCAGGGCGCGCGGCGGGCCTCGCGCACGACATCGGCGCGTGACAGGCCGAGATCGCGCAGCATGTGCTCGTCCAGTTCGCGCAGCTGCCGGCGCGTGCGGTGTGCGACCCAGGCGCGGCGCAGACCGTCCCGGAGGCCGGCCAGCGACGGCAGGGCCGGGCTGGCGACGCGGGGGCGGCAGACGGTGCGGGCGGACATCGGGTCATCCCTTCGGGTTCGCATGGCCGCATCCTCGCTGAGCCCGGCCGGCGGCGCGTCGCGCGGATCGCGTTCGAAGCAGCCTGGCCGGAACCGCGGCCGGAGATGCAGCCACGGACGGAGAATGGGGCTTCGCAATTCATCAGTGAAACGCATTGAAGTGATCGAATCGATCAGCGATACTCATGGCTCAGCGAGGACCCATGAACGCTCCGACCGGCCTGGACACCGACCTGCTGCGCACCTTCGTGCTGATCGCGGACGGGCGCAGCTTCACCCACGCGGCGGCCGTTGTCGGCCGCACCCAGTCGGCCGTGTCGATGCAGATGCGGCGGCTCGAGGAGCTGCTCGGCAAGAAGCTGTTCCACCGCAACGGCCGGCGCACCGAACTCACCGAGCACGGCCAGTTCCTGCTCGCCCGCGCGCGCGGACTGGTGAATCTGACCGACGAGATCGTCGGCGCTTTCCGCGCCCCGCGCCTCTCGGGCACGGTGCGCATCGGCGCGCCGGACGACTACGCGACGCGCTATCTGCCCGACATCCTCGCCCGCTTCGCCGCCACGCACCCCGACGTCGAGGTGGAGGTGCTGTGCGAACCATCCGAGGAGCTGCGCGACCGGCTGGATCGCAGCATGATCGATCTCTCGCTGCTGACGGTCGGCTGCGCGCCGGAGAAGGCCGAGATCGTCTGGCAAGGGCCGCTGCTCTGGGTCGGCTCGCAGGAGCATCCGGACGTGCACCGGCGCGATCCGCTGCCGCTGGCCTTGAGCCACGCCAACTGCACGTGGCGGCGCGGGGCCGAGCGCGCACTCGAGGAGGCGGGCCGCGCCTACCGCGTCGCCTACCGCAGCAACAGCCAGACCGGCCAGCTCGCCGCGGTGCTCGCGGGGCTCGCGCTCACCGTCTGCACGCCCTGCACGCTGCCGGCGGGGCTGCGCATACTCGGCCGCGCCGAGGGGTTGCCGCCGCTGCCGGGCTTCGCGATCGCGCTCGCGGTCGCGCCCGGCGCGCGTCAGCCGATCGCGGATGCGCTCGGCCGGCACATCAGCGCCTCGTTCGGCGCCGAGGCGGCGAGCGAAGCGGTGGTCGCCCCGGCCGCTTGACCTTCCTCAATGCGTCGGGTCGCTCTGGAGGCGACCGTGCCGCAATGGTCGACGACACGACCCTGATCGCGCGCTGGGACGGGCGCCTGCCGCGCTACACCTCCTATCCGACGGCGGTGCAGTTCCACCCCGGCGTGACGGAGGCGACGGTTCGCGCTTGGCTCTCCGTGCTGCCTGACGACGCGCCGCTCTCGCTTTACCTGCACGTGCCGTTCTGCCGGCGCATGTGCTGGTATTGCGGCTGCAACACGGTGGTGGTGAACCGCGCCGCGCCGGTCGAGGAATACGTGAACGACCTGATCGAGGAGATCGCGCTCTGGCGCGCGGCGATCGGGTCGCGGCACCGGGTCGCGCACATCCACTGGGGCGGCGGCACGCCGACGGTGCTGGGCGCGGTGCAGTGGCGGCGTGTCGATGCGGCGCTGCGCAGCGCCTTCGCGATCGAGCCCGAGGCGGAGATCGCGGTCGAGCTCGATCCGCGCACGCTCGCCCCCGGCATGGTGCGTGCGCTGGCCGAGACCGGCGTCACGCGCGTCTCGCTCGGCGTTCAGGATTTCGACCCGGTCGTGCAGAAGGCCGTGAACCGCATCCAGCCGCTGGAGGTGGTGACCGACGTGGTCGCGCGGCTGCGCGGCGCGCGGATCGACCGCATCAATCTCGACCTCATGTACGGCCTGCCGCACCAGACCGAACTGTCGGTCGCGCGCACCGCCCGCCAGGCGCTGGCGCTGAATCCCGACCGGGTGGCGCTGTTCGGCTATGCGCATGTGC
>CALKJX010000339.1 GCA_937995555.1 uncultured Elioraea sp. | reverse complement strand
AGGTAGTCGGGGACACCGTCGAGCAGCCCTGCGAGCTCGCCGGTCGTGCCGAGGCCGAGCTGGCGCTGGAACACGATCGCCGCCACGCCGAGGATGATGATGAACAGGCCGATGCAGGCCCGCACCGTTCCCTCCGGCACGCCGAGCGGCATGCCCTGGACGAGCGCGAAGGCCCTGAGCCGTGCCTCCTGCACGTCGGCGGCGGTCGCACCCGGCAGCGGCTCGCCGCACCACTCGGCGGAGCGGCGGATCGATCGGTGCAGCAGGATGATCAGCGTGGCAAGCAGGGCGAGCACGAGCCCGATCCCGCCGCCGACGATCCAGGCGGTGTCGGGCCCGGCGGCGGCGGAGCCGCCGACGATCACCTGCTGGGCAAGGGCGGGGGAGGAGAGGAGGGCCAGGAGGGGCGGGGCGAGCAGGCGGGCGGGCATGACGGCTCCGTTCCGGGCGGGGAGGGGCGGCCGCACCGGACTTCAGTCCTTATAGGAGAAAAAACCTAATCCGTCCACGACGAACACCGCCCGGGTTGGCAGACGTTGCGTGCGCGGCGATGCTGCCGTCCTAGCAGGGAGGACCCGCCTTGGATCACGCACTCCCGGCCGATACCGCCTCGGCCGCCTGGAAGGACGAGGTGTTCGCCGCGCTCGAAGCCGCCGGCGTCACCCAGGTGCACTACGTCCCGGATGCCGGCCACGCGACCTTGATCACACGCGCCCATGCGCATCCGAAGATGCGCGCGGTGCCGCTGACCACCGAGGAGGAGGGGGTGGCGGGCTGCGTCGGCGCCTGGCTCGGGGGCGCACGCGCGGTGCTGCTGATGCAGTCCTCCGGCGTCGGCAACTGCATCAACATGCTGAGCCTGATCCGCAATTGCGGGGCGCCCTTCCTGACGCTGGTGACCATGCGCGGCGAGTGGGCCGAGTTCAACCCGTGGCAGGTGCCGATGAGCCGCGCCACTGAGACCGTGCTGGAGGTGATGGGGGTGGCGGTGCAGCGGGTCGATCGGGCCGAGGACGCGGCCGAGACGGTGGAGGCGGCGGCAGCACTCGCCTACGGCGCGTCGCAGGCGGTGGCGGTGCTTCTCTCCCAGCGGCTGATCGGGCGGAAGGTGTGGAAGTGAGCGCGATGCTGGAACGACGCGAAGCCGTGCGCGCGCTGCTGGCTGGCCGGCCGGCCGGGCTGCTGGCGGTGGCCGGGCTCGGCACCCCGGCCTACGACCTCTACGCCGCCGGCGACGACGACGCGAACTTCTACCTCTGGGGTGCCATGGGCGGGGCGGCGATGATCGGCCTCGGCCTTGCACTCGCCCAGCCGGACCGGACAGTGCTGGTGCTGACCGGCGACGGCGAGGCGCTGATGGGGCTTGGCGCGCTCGCCACCATCGGCGCGCAGAAGCCCGCCAACCTGCTGATCGTGGTGCTCGACAACGGGCATTTCGGCGAGACCGGGATGCAGCAGAGCCACACCAGCCTCGGCACCGACCTGCCGCGCGTCGCCGGGGCGTGCGGCTTCGCGTGGAGCCAGACCGTGCGCGACATGGCCGGGATCGAGGCGCTGCGCGGGCGGCTCGCGCAGCCGGCCGGACCTGCCCTCGTCCGCGCGATCATCGGCGCCGAGCCCACGCCCAAGGCGCTGCCGGCGCGCGACGGGGCGTATCTCGCGACGCGGTTCCGCGCGCAGCTCGGTCTCGCCCCCGGTTGACCCTCCGGCCCGTCGCCCCGACCATCCGCGCGCCAGATCCATCACGGGAGACGCCGATGCCGCAGGATCCGTTCTTCAACCAGACGCTGTTCGACAAGGGGCTCGAGGTCCGCAAGGCGGTGCTCGGCAAGGAGTATGTCGAGTCCTCGATCGCCAAGGCCGACGACTTCATGGAGGCGTTCCAGGAGTTCACCACCCAGTATTGCTGGGGGATCATCTGGAACCGCCCGGGGCTCGACCGGCGTACGCGCAGCTTCCTCAACATGGCGATGCTGATCGCGCTGAACCGGCCGAACGAGCTGCGCCTGCACATCGGCGGCGCGCTCGAGAACGGCATCACCAAGGACGAGATCAAGGAGGTCTGCCTGCAGGCGTTCGTCTATTGCGGCGTGCCGGCGAGCCTGGATGCGTTCAAGGTCGCGCAGGAGGTGTTCAAGGCGCGCGGGATCTGAGCGCGAGGCAGCATCAAGGGGGACGCGTCAGTTCCGGGCGGCGGTCTGCTCGCTCGCCCGGAACGCGCGCCAGAGTTCGCCCGTCATCACGGCCTCGGCGGCGACGCGATGGCCCTCGCCGCTCCAATGCGCGTCCGTCTCGAACTCGAAGCGCCGCCCGGTGCGCCGGTGCTCGGCCGCGAAGACCAGTTCGAGATCGAGCACGCCGAACCCAGACGCAGCGGCCTTGGTCATCAGGCTGCGCCGCATCAGGGCGAAATACGACCCCTCGGTCGCCGCGAGGCCGTCGGGCGTGTAGAGCACCGGCCGGCGGCCATCCAGCACGAGCAGCACGCGCTCTGGCGCGAGCCCGGTCATCTCCGGCAGCAGGTCGAGGAACCGGTCGATCGCGGCCTCCGAGAGCCGCACGCGCGCTGGGTCCGCCCCGGCGGGAACGTTGCCGACATAGCCGCTCGCCCTCGCCGTGCCGAGCAGCAGGTCGCGCAGCCGTCCCGCCGCCGGATTGCCCTGGAGATTGAAGATCACATAGCGCGCCAGCGCCGATTGCTGGACAAGTCTGCGCAGCGTGCTTGGCGCGAGGTCGCAGCGGTGGAGCTCGAGTGCGCCATCGGCGCGCGGCACGAACAGGTGGAAGCCCGGCCCGTGCTTGTAGGTGCTGAGGCTCTCGTCGAAATCGTTGCCGACCACCACGATCACCAGATGCGTCGCGCCATAGTCGCGCACGGCCGCAGCGGCGAAGACGAGATACTGCGACAGCGGTGCGCCGGAGGCGGCGAACGCGTAGACCCGTCCCTCCGGCGCGGCCGCCTGTGCGAGCCGCGCCTGCAGCGTCTGGCGCCACGGCACCATCAGCGCCTCGACATAGGAATCGCCGATCACGGCCAGCAGCGGCCGCCGATCGTCGCGGTCGTAGTCGATGTCGCTGACATAGCCCGCGTTGTTCGTCCGCCCGCGATTGACGATCGCGAAGTCGGGGCCGATCGACCAGAGAAAGTCGCGGTTGGCGGCGAAGCGGAACACCGGTGTCTCGGCGTTGACCGGCTGGCTGCGCAGCCCGGTGGCGACCGGCAGGAACCGCAGCACCGCCTCGGCCACCGCGCCGACCAGCACGAGCGGCAGCATCATCGCGATGGCGGTGAGCAGGAGCCGACGAAGCCGACTGGGCGGCGGCGATGCCATGGCCGACTCCTCGGCAAGCGCAGCCGCGGCGTCGACCCGGGCCGGCGTTGTGCCGCCGCCGGCGCTCCTCTACCGTCCGCCGCAGCGCGACGGGAGCGTGGCGCGCGATGACGCCCTGGAGAGGACCCGACGCATGCCCGGCCCGATCACGCCGCCTGCCGCCATCGCCTTCATCGGCCTCGGCAGGATGGGCGTGCCGATGGCCGCGCGGCTGGTCGGCGCCGGCTACACGCTGCGCGGCTGGGACCTCGCCCCGCCGGCGCGCGTCGCCGCTTCGGCGGCGGGCATCACCCTCGGCGCCTCGGCCGCCGAGGCCTGTCGCGGCGCTGTCGCGGTCATCACCATGCTGCCGGACGGCCAGGCGGTGCGGGCCGCGCTGGAGGATCCGGCGGTCGCCGCCGCCCTGACGGCGGAGACCCTGGTGATCGACATGTCCTCCGCCGACCCGCTCGGCACACGCGCGCTGCACGCCGCGCTGGCCGCACGCGGCATCGCCCTGATCGACGCGCCGGTCTCGGGCGGCGTGGCGCGCGCGATCGACGGCACGCTCGCCATCATGGCGGGCGGCGAGGGCGCGGCGATCGACCGCGCCGAGGCCCTGTTCGCGGCCATGGGCAAGCACCTCTTCCGCTGCGGCCCGCCCGGTGCGGGCCACGCGATGAAGGCGCTGAACAACTACGTCTCGGCGGCCGGCCTGGTCGCGGCGGTGGAGGCGGTGGCGGTGGGCGCGCGGTTCGGGCTCGATCCCGCGATCATGGTGGACGTGCTGAACGCCTCGACCGGACGCAACAACTCGACCGAGGTCAAGCTAAAGCAGCATATCCTGTCGGGCGGCTTCGGCTCCGGTTTCCCGATCGGGCTGATGGCAAAGGACCTCGCCACCGCCGGCAGGCTCGCCGCCGGGATCGGCGTGGAGGCGCCGCTCGTGGCGGAGATGGCGCGGCGCTGGCGCGCGGCGGCCGATGAACTCGGTGCGGGCGCGGACCACACGGCGATCGCCCGGCTGATCCTGCCGAAGGTCTGACGACCGGGTCGCGGGACGCGCAGCCCGGGGTGCATCCGCGACAGCGTCTGTCGTAACCTCGCCCGGTTCCGGGCGTCGGGCGGGGAGCGGAGACGACGGATCGATCGCAGCGATGGACGCGCCGGAGCCGGCACCGATCGCTCCCCCAAGGACGGGCATGGCCGCGCCGGGCCGGCCTGCTCGCAGCACTCGTGCTCGTCGAGGTGGCGTTCGGCGCCTTCATCGGCTTCGCCCTCATCGACCCGCGTGATCGCGCGCGCGCCGCGGCGTTCGGGCTCGCCGAGCAGGCGGCGCGCGCCTGGGCGCGGCAGGTCGCTGATACCCGGCGCATGAAGGTTTCACCTTCGTGCGCCGGGTATGATGCGGCTGGTGCGTGCCGACGGCGCGATGCTGGTCAGCCAGCCGGAAATGGACACGGGCGGCGGGCGGACGTCGCGCGCGGCGCTCGATGGGCGGCTCGGCCTGGCCGGGCGGATCGACGCCGTGCCGCACAGCGACGGGGTGACCCGCGATGTCGTGGTGATCCCGACCGGCTTTCTCGGCACCGCGGTGACGGTCGGCATCGACCCGCGCGCCGTCGTGCGGCGTTCTCGGAGATCGCGCGCACCGACATCGCCGCCGCCACCGCGCTGGTCCTGACGCTCGCTCCGGTCGAGGTGCTGATGGCGCGCGCTCGCCGGCGCCGATGAGGCTCGCGCCGTCGTCGCGCGCCAGGTTCAGGACCTCGCCGCCAGGAGGGTGGCCGAGCATGACGGGCCGTTCGACCTCGTGCTGAGGGACGTGCAGATGCCGGTGATGGACGGGATCGCGGCGACCCGGGCGATCCGCGGGCTTGGCGGTGCGGCCGGGCTGGTGCCGATCGTCGCGGTGACGGCCTTCGCCCCGCCCTCCGACCGCGACCGCTGCCTGAGTGCGGGGATGGACGGGTTCCTGACCAAGCCGGTCGATCCGGACGCGCTGTTCGCGGTGCTGGATCGGCTGACCGGCATTTCGGCGAGCACCGCGGCGCTGCGATGATCAGGCGCGCCGGGGCAGCGCGCGTCCGGTCCCTGGATCGAACAGATGCAGCTTCGCCGCGTCGAAGGCCACCGCAGCTGGCGCGTTCAGCTCGGCGCGGATCTCGCTCTTCACCTCCGCGGTGATGCGGAGCTTGGGCGCGATCTCGACCTCGATCAGCCGTTCCGAGCCGATCAGCTCGGTCATCCAGACCGTGCCCGGGATCGCGCGCGGCTCCCCGATCGCGGCCATGCGCACATCCTGTGGCCGGATGCCGAGCACGAGCCGGCGCGGCGCGGCGGCGAGATCGAACTGCGCGGGGGCCGGGATTGTGCGGCCGGCGAGGCGCAGCACCGGTGCGCCGTCGGCACGCTCGACCTCGACCTCGGCGAAGTTCATCGGCGGGCTGCCGATGAAGCCCGCGACGAACAGGTTGGCGGGGCGGTCGTAGACCTCCTCCGGGGTCGCGTATTGCTGCACGATGCCCTGGTCCATCACCGCGACCAGATCCGACATGGTCATCGCCTCGAGCTGGTCGTGGGTGACGTAGATCGAGGTCGTCTCCAGATCGAGATGGAAGCGCTTCAGCTCGCCGCGCATGGTCGCGCGCAGCTTGGCGTCGAGATTCGAGAGCGGCTCGTCCATCAGGAAGATGTCCGGCTTGCGCGCCATCGCCCGGCCGAGGGCGACGCGCTGGCGCTGCCCGCCCGAGAGTGCGCGCGGCTTGCGCGCGAGCAGGTGCGCGATCTCCAGCACGCGGGCGACCACGCCGACCTTCTCGGTCCGCTCCGGGCGGGGGATGCCGCGCACCTTCAGCCCGTAGCCGATGTTTGCCGCGACATCCATGGTCGGGTAGAGCGCGTAGGACTGGAACACCATGGCGATGTTGCGCTCACCCGGTGTGAGGTGATCGACGCGCCTTTCGCCGAAGAAGATCTGGCCGTCCGAGGCGCGTTCGAGCCCGGCGATCAGGCGCAGGAGCGTGGTCTTGCCGCAGCCCGAGGGGCCCAGCAGAGTGACGAACTTGCGCTCGGGGAAGGTGAGATCGAGCGACTTCAGCACCAGGTTCGTGCCGAAGGACTTCGAGAGGCGTTCAAGCCTGACATCCATCGCGTTCAGCCCTTCACTGCGCCGGCGCCGAACCCGGCGACCAGGTGCCGCTGCAAGGCCATGAACAGCAGCGCCATCGGCACCGTCATCAGCACCGAGGAGGCCATCATCAGCCCCCAGTCAACATGCGTGCCGTCGAAGAAGTGCATCACACCCACCGTCAGCGGCAGGTTCTCCATCGAGTTCATGAACACGCGCCCGAACAGGTAGTCGTTCCACGAGACGATCAGGGTGAAGATCGCCGCGGCGACAATGCCGGGCCAGGCGGTCGGCAGCACGATCTCCCAGAACACGCGCAGCCGCGAGGCGCCATCCACCAGCGCGGCCTCCTCGATCTCGATCGGCACGCCGCGGAAGAACGCCCACATCAGCCACATGCAGAACGGCAGGGTGATGCAGACATAGCCGAGGATGAGCGAGAGCAGCGTGTCGGTGAGGCGGAGTTCGACCATCACCAGGAACATCGGGAAGACGAAGATGATCGAGGGCACCATGTAGCCGATCAGCGCCAGATACGGCACCGAGCGCTGGCCGGGGAATCGGAAGCGCGTGAGCGAATAGGCCGCGAGCGTGGACACCACCGTGCTGATGATCGTGGTGCCGATGGTGACGATCACGGAGTTGATGAACCAGTCGAGGAAGAAGGCCGAGGGCGGCACCGCCGTGCCCGAGGCGGCGCCCGCCTGGAAGTACGCGTCCTTGCCTTCCAACAGTGAGCGGTAGTTCTCGAGCGTCCAGGTCTGGGGCCAGAGCGTGGGCGGCCAGTGGAAGATCTCCTCCTTGGGCTTCATCGAGGTGAAGAACGCCCAGAGCAGCGGGAAGCAGACGAGGAACGTCACCGCGGCGAGCAGCGCGTAGAGGGCGACGCGGCCCGCCACCTCCCTCGCGGTCATGCCGGCTTCTCCTCGCGCCCGAAGCCCGAGACGCGCACATAGACGATGGTGCCGACCAGCAGCAGCACGATCATGATCACACCCGTCGCCGCCGCCACGCCGAGCCGCAGGTTCGCCATCCCCTCCTCGAACGCATAGACCGCGAGGTTGAAGGTGGAGGTGCCGGGTCCGCCGCGGGTGAGCAGGTAGATCTCCTCGAACTTGTTGAAGGTCCAGATCGTGCGGAACACGATCACCACCACCAGCACCTCCTTCAGCATCGGCAGGGTGATGTCGAGGAAGCGGCGCATCGCGCCCGCGCCGTCCACCTTCGCCGCGTCGTAGAGCTCGGTCGGGATGGTCTGGAGCCGGGCGAGCACGCAGATGATCACGAAGGGTGTGTATTTCCACACGTTGAGCACGATTGCCGAAGCCATCGCCATGTCGGGGGTGGCCAGCCAGGCGATGTTCTCCGAGATCACGCCGAGGCGCAGCAGCGCGTGGTTCACGATCCCGATCTCGGAGTTGAAGATCCAGCGCCAGTTCAGCGCGATCACCACGGTCGGCACGATGTAGGGGAACAGCAGCAGGCCGCGGAACACGGCGATGCCCGGCAGCGCGGTGTGCAGCAGCATCGCCATGCCGACACCGAGCACGGTCTGGAACAGGATCGACCAGCCGGTCCACACCAGCGCTTGGTGGAAGCTCTCCCAGAACAGCGGGTCGTCGAGGATGCGCTCGAAATTGTCGAGCCCGACCCAGAACTGGTCATGGGGGCGCAGCGGATTGTACTGGTAGAAGGCGAGCCGGATCGCCTCCGCGACCGGCCAGACGATGAACGTCGCGGCGGTGATGAGGAACGGCAGCATGAACAGGATGCCGACCTGGCGGTCGGACAGGCGGAACCGCATCGCGCGAGACACCAGCGGGGGCGGAACGCGTCCGCCCCCGCTTCCCCCTCAGCCGGCCAGCAGGCGCTGGTTGTCGCGCCGGATCGCTTCGAACTGGCGATGGCCCCACTCGACCGCCGCCTTGGGCGACTCGTTGTTGAGGATCATGCGCTGCACCGCCTGGGCCCAGACGCTGCGGCCATGCGCGAAGCCGGCGAGCGGGTTGACGCCCTTCTTCAGTTCCAGCCCGGTGTTGCAGGCATGCGGCACCGACTGCTCGAAGATCACGTCGAGCGTGCGCTTCTTCGACTGGTAGAACGGATGCGCGCGCATCGCCGGCGCGCTCGCCACGTCCTTGAACACCGGGCCGACATTCGGCATCAGGCTCTGGCTGTAGCGCACCATCCACTCGACGCTGTTCGAGACATAGGCGACCGCCTCCTTCACCTCGCGGATGAACGGGTTGTCGCGCGCGGGGATGATCCAGCCGTTGATGTCGGTCCAGGACCAGCGCCCGCCGGTGCGCGGATGGGCGGGGTTCAGGTAGTACTCCATGTGCTGGAAGATCGCCGGCGCCTCCTCCGCCGCCCGTCCCATGGTGCGGCCCCAGTAGGCGGACATCCCCGTGCGCCCGGTGACGTGCTGGTCCACCACCTGGAGGAAGCTGAACTCGACGGCCGCGCGCGGCATGTAGGCGTTGATGCGCCTGATGAACTCGAACGCCTCGACGGTCGCGGGGCTGTCGAACACCGTGCGGAACCCGGCTGCCGGGTCCCAGGTCATGCCGCCCGCCTGCCAGATCAGCTGGGTGATGTGGTAGTCGGCGCAGAGATTGCGCCCGAGCGCCATGGTGTAGCCGGCCATGCCGGGCTTCTTCTCCGAGATCGCCTTCGCCGCGTCGGCGAAGCGGTCCCAGTTCCATTCGGCCGGGTTGCCGAGGCCGAGTTCGTTGATGATGTCCTGCTGCACGATCAGCAGGCAGGGCTGGTGGTGCACTGGCACGGCGTAGTTCGTGCCCTTCCAGCCGCCGAACTGCTCGAGCGTGAAGCCGTCCACCAGCCGCTCCTTGGCGCGGATCGCGGTGTTCACGTCATCGACCGGCTCCAGCAGCCCTTCGGCCGCGAGCTGATAGGCGATCGGGCTTTCCACGCTGATCAGCGCGGGCGGGCGGCGCGCGGCGAGATCGGTGGTGAGCTTCACGGTCACGCCGTCCCACGGGATCTGCTCCACCTCGAAGCGGATATTGGCGTTGTTGCGCTGCGCCCACTCGTTCATGCCCTGGACGAACACGCCGCCATAGGGGCCGGGCTCGCCCCAGACGCGCGCGACGCGGGGGCCGCCCTGTGCGATCGCGGGTGCGGCGAGCCCCGCGGCGAGGGCGGCGCCGCCCGCGCCTTGCAGCAGGCGGCGGCGGGTCGCGGAGAGGCGTGTCGTCGTGGCCATGGTTTCCTCCTCGGTCGCGGGCTCGGGCCCGCCGTTGTGTTACAGGTTCTTCGGCGCGTAGCGGGCGAAGCGCACATCCGCCGTCTTCTCGTGCGCGAGCATGCCTTCCTCGTGGCAGATCCGCCCCATGATCGGCGCGATCCGGCGCGAGGCGTCGGCGGAGAGGCGCTGCCAGGTGACGGTCTTGATGAACTTGCCGACCCAGAGCCCGCCCGTGTAGCGCGCTGCACGCCCGGTCGGCAGGGTGTGGTTGGTGCCGACACCCTTGTCGCCGTAGGCGACGGTCGACTGCTCGCCGACGAACAGGCT
>CALKJX010000338.1 GCA_937995555.1 uncultured Elioraea sp. | reverse complement strand
GACGACATCGAGACGCTGCGGCTCATCAGCAACGTCGCCGCGGCCTCCTTCGCGCCGTTCCTCTCGGCGGCGAGCGCCCAGCTCTTCGGCTTCGCCGACTGGACCGAGCTCTCCAAGCCGCGCGATCTCGCCAAGATCTTCGAGACCGCCGAGTACATGAAGTGGCGGTCCTTCCGCGACACCGAGGACAGCCGCTTCGTCTCGCTCGTCATGCCGCGCGTGCTCGCGCGCCTGCCCTATGGCGCGAACACCAAGCCGATCGAGGAGTTCGGCTTCGAGGAGGCGCCGTTCAACGAGGCGGGTGCGGCCCAGGCGATGGGCCATCACGACTACTGCTGGATGAACGCGGCCTATGTGATGGGCGCGCGGCTCACTGACGCCTTCGCCAAGTACGGGTTCTGCACGGCGATCCGCGGCGCCGAGGGCGGCGGCAAGGTCGAGAACCTGCCGACCCACGTCTTCACCTCGGATGACGGCGACCCCGACGCGAAGTGCCCGACCGAGATCGGCATCACCGACCGGCGCGAGAACGAGCTCTCGAATCTCGGTTTCCTGCCGCTCTGCCACTACAAGAACACCGACTACGCGGTGTTCTTCGGCGCGCAGACCACGCAGAAGCCGAAGAAGTACGACCGGCCGGAGGCGACCGCGAACGCTGCGATCTCGGCGCGACTTCCCTACATCATGGCGACCAGCCGGTTCGCGCACTTCCTCAAGGTGATGGCGCGCGACAAGATCGGCTCGTTCATGGAAGCCTCCGACTGCGAGGCGTGGCTGAACCGCTGGATCAGCAACTACGTCAACGGCAACCCGAATGCGGGGCCGGAGATGAAGGCGCGCTATCCGCTGCGCGAGGCCCGCGTCGAGGTGAAGGAGATCCCCGGCAAGCCGGGGGCCTACAACGCGGTCGCGTACATGCGCCCGTGGCTGCAGATGGAGGAACTGACCACCTCCATGCGCATGGTCGCGCGCATTCCGCAGAAGGCCTGAGCCCGGGGGCCCGACCGGGGTCGTGACGGAGGGCGGCTCAGAGACCGGTGCGGCCGCCCCGCTGCGCGATGCGGTGCTGGCCGGAGCCCTGTTCGGCCGCGCGGGCGAAGGCGCGGCCGATCGGCTCGGCATGTTCCTGGCCGGCCAAGTGCCGCCGCTCGCCGCCTGGTTCGGCCAGGCGGAGGGCGCGCGCCTGCTTGACGATCCCGAGGCGCTGCGGCTCGCCCTCGATCGCGATGTCGCCGCGCTCGATGCGATGCTCGCCGATCAGGTCGATGCCATCCTGCACCATCCCCGTCTTGCCGCGCTGGAGGCGTCCTGGCGCGGGCTGCAATGGCTGGTGGCCGAGGCGGGGGCGCTGCCGCGGGTGAAGCTGAAGATGATCACCCTGCCCTGGGCCGAACTGGTGCGCGATCTCGAACGCGCCATCGAGTTCGACCAGAGCCGGATCTTCGACAAGGTCTACGAGGGCGAGTTCGGCACGCCGGGCGGCGAGCCCTTCGGCCTGCTGATCGGCGACTATCACGTGCGCCATCGCCGCGGCCCCGACCACCCGACCGACGACGTCGCGGCACTCTCCGCCATGGCCGGCGTCGCCGCGGCCGCCTTCGCGCCCTTCGTGGTGAACGCCGATGCGTCGCTGTTCGGGGTGGAGCATTTCGGCGAGCTGTCCGGCGTGCGCGATCTCGCCTCGATCTTCCGCACCCAGGACTATGCGCGCTGGCGCAGCCTCCAGGAGCGCGAGGATGCCCGCTTCCTCGGCGTGGTGCTGCCGCGTGTGCTGGCGCGCACGCCCCATGCCAATGACGGCACGCGGGCCGACGGCTTCGTCTATGCCGAGGAGTGCGGCCGCCTGGCGGACCGGCCCTGGGTCGGGGCGGTCTACGCCTTCGCCGCCGTGGTGGCGCGCGCCGTCTCGGCGCATGGCTGGCCGGCCGACGTCAAGGGCACCGACCGCGACCGGATCGGTGGCGGGCTGGTCGTCAACCTCCCCGTCGAGCGTTTCCCGTCCGACCGCGCCGGCGTCGGCCCGCGCTTCGCGACCGAGATCGCGCTCACCGACCGGCAGGATCAGGACCTTTCGGAGCTGGGCTTCATCCCGCTGACGTGGCTGCGCAACACGCTGGAAGCGGCGTTCGGCGCCTGCCGGTCGCTCCAGGTCGCGCGCGCCTACACGGGCGAACGGGGGGCGGCGGCGAGCGCGAATGCGCGGCTCTCGGCGCAGCTCTCGACCATGCTCTGCGTCAGCCGCTTCGCGCACTACGTCAAGATGCTCGGTCGCGAGAAGGTCGGCTCCTATGCCTCGGCCGAGGATTGCGAGGCGATGCTGCGCGACTGGCTCGCCAACTACGTGAACGCGAATGCGCGCGCGGGCGCGGAGATGA
The DNA here is from genome assembly GCA_937995555.1 of uncultured Elioraea sp. Taxonomy (GTDB): domain Bacteria; phylum Pseudomonadota; class Alphaproteobacteria; order Acetobacterales; family Acetobacteraceae; genus Elioraea. The sequence goes on along the minus strand of CALKJX010000338.1, from coordinate 4,435 downwards.
TGGCGCGTTATCCCCTGGCCGCCGCCCAGGTGCAGGTGAGCGAGCTGCCCGGCAAGCCGGGCCAGTACGGCTGCACCATCCATCTCCAGCCGCAGTTCCAGCTCGACGACGTTGCGGCAACCTTCCGACTTGTCACCGAAGTACCGGCGAGGAGCGCGGCATGACCGACCCGACTGGCCAGACGGCCGATCCGACCTCCCCGGGCGCGCTGTTCCGCGCCGGCAGGCTCGACGACGCGGTGGCTGCGGCGAACGCGGCGGTGCGCAAGGCGCCGGCGGATCCGGGGCCGCGCATGCTGCTCGCCGAGCTGCTGCTGTTCCAGGGCAACCTGGAGCGCGCCGACACGCTGATGGACGCGCTCACCACGATGGAGCCGGCGCTGGCGCTCCAGGGGGCAGCGTTCCGCCAGCTCGTCCGCGCCGAGCAGGCGCGCCGCCAGATCTGGACCGAGGGCCGCCTGCCCGAGTTCCTCGGCGAGCCGAGCCCGCACCTGAAGCGCATGCTCGCGGCACTCGTCCAGCTGCGCGCGGGCGACGCCGCCGGTGCGATGCGCGCGCTCGCCGAGGCCGAGGAGGCGCGCCCGCCCGCGGCCGGTGTCGCCGGATCGGCGCCCTTCACCGATTTCCGCGATGCCGACGACCTCTGCTCCGGCTTCTTCGAGGTGCTGACCACCACCGGCAAGTGCTTCTGGGTGCCGACCGAACGCGTTGCCGAGCTGCAGTTCCATCCCCCCGAGCGGCCGCGCGACCTGTTCTGGCGCCGCACCACCATGTCGGTGCGCGACGGCCCGGACGGCGAGGTCTACATCCCGGCGATCTACGCCGCGGACGCCGCGAGCCAGCCCGATCCGATCCGGCTCGGCCGGGCGACCGACTGGGTCGGCGGCGACGGGGCGCCGACGCGGGGCCTCGGCCAGCGCATCTTCCTGGTGGGCGACGAGGGCCATGGCATCATGGAACTCGGCACGCTCGCGTTCGGCGCACCCTCATGAAGCTTCGCGTTGCGGAATGAGCCGGTGACGATGGTGCGTCCGCCATGCTGAGGCCCGGCGAGCGCGCGGCACGCGTCCAGCTCTCGGTGCTGGACCGGCTGCTCGACGACGATCCCGACCGGCCGCAGGACCGCCCGCCTTCGCCCGCGGAGACCCTCGCCGCGCTGCGCCGCGCCGCACGGCGCGACCTCGAGGCGCTGCTGAACGCGCGCCAGCGCTGGCGCTCCTGGGCGCCGGAGCTCGCCGAACTCGCGCTCTCGCCGATCAATTTCGGCGTGCCCGACTTCACCGCCGGCTACTTCGCCGCCGAGGAGCGGCGCGAGGCGTTCCGGCGCGCGACCGAAACGGCGATCCGCGCCTTCGAGCCTCGGCTGCGCAACGTGAAGGTCTCGCTCGCCAGGCCGCAGGACGATCTCGACCGCACGCTCCGGCTGCGCATCGATGCGCTGATGATCGCCGATCCCGAGCCCGAGCACGTCACCTTCGACACCGCCTTCGACGCCGCCGCCATGGCCTTCCGCGTGCAGGGCTCGGACGCTGTCTGACATCGACGACATCCTCCCCTACTACAATCGCGAGCTCGCCTATGTGCGCCGGCTCGCGGCCGAGTTCGCGGCTGCTCACCCGAAGATCGCCGGCCGGCTCAGGCTCTCGCCCGACGCGATCGACGATCCGCATGTCGCGCGCCTGATCGAATCCTTCGCCTATCTGACCGCGCGGGTGCGCCACAAGCTCGACGACGAGTACCCCGAGCTCACCGACGCGCTGCTCGGCGTGCTCTATCCGCACTATCTGGCACCCGTGCCGTCGGCCGCGATCGTGCAGTTCACCGGTCTGCCCTCCGCGACCGCGCCCTACACCGTGCCCGCCGGCACCAGCCTCGACACCGAGCCGATCGGCGGCGAACGCTGCCGCTTCCGCACGATCTATCCCGTCAATCTCGCACCGATCACGGTCGACACGGTGCGTCTCTCGGGCCTGCCCTTGCAGGCGCCTCCCAATCCGCAGGCGCGCGGCGCGGTCGGCAGCATCCGCATCGGGCTCACCTGCCTCGCAGCCGACATGAGCTTCGCCAAGCTCGGCATCGACGAGCTCCGCTTCTTCCTGCGCGGCGTGCCGCAGGTCGCGCTGCCGCTGCACGAGCTGATGGTGAACAACACCGTCTCGGTCGCGCTCGCCGACAGCCCGAACGACCCCGATCCGGTGATCCTGCCGCGCAGTGCGGTGCGCGAGATCGGCTTTGCGCCCGACGAGGCACTGCTGCCCTGGCCCGCGCGCGGCTTCGCCGGATTCCGCCTGCTGACGGAATATTTCGCCTTCCCCGAGAAGTTCCTGTTCGTCGAGCTCGGCGGACTTGCCGGCAAGACGCTCGTCTCAGGCGGCAACCGGCTGGAGATCTTCCTCTATCTCGACCGCGCGCTGCCCGAGCTCGAACGGTTGGTCGGGCCGGAGGCGCTGGCGCTGGGCTGCACGCCGGTGGTGAACCTGTTCCCGCAGCGCTGCGACCCGCTGGCGCTGGACGGAACCTCGGCGGAGCTCCGGATCGTTCCGGATGCGCGCCGCCCAAGCGCGCTCGAAGTGTGGTCGGTCGAGGCGGTACGCGAGAGCCGCCCGGGCAGCCCGCCGCGCGTCTGGCGGCCGTTCTACCGGCTCGACCCGTCCGCGCCCGAGGGTGTCGATGCGGCCGCGCCGCGCTACCAGGCCGTGCGCCGGTCGGCGACACCGCCCTTGCAGGGCACCGACGTGTACGTCGCGCTCGCCGACCCGGTGTTCGATCCCGGCAAGCCGGGCGATTCCACCCTTTCGATCGATGCCATCTGCTGCAACCGCGACCTGCCCTCGGCCTTGCCGTTCGGCGGCGGGCGGCCGCGGCTGAGCGCGGTCGAGGGGCTGGGCGGGGTCTCGGCGATGACGATGCTCACCGCGCCCACGCCGACGCTGCGGCGCACCGCGCGCGAGGGCGGGCAATGGGCGCTCGTCTCCCACCTCGCGCTGAACCACCTCTCCGTCACCGGCGGGGCCGAGGGTGCCGAGGCGCTGCGCGAGATCCTGCGGCTCTATGACCTGCGCGAACTCGCCGAGACGCGCGCGGTGATCGAGGGGATCGTCTCGGTCACGGCCGAGCCGGGTGTGGCGCGCGCGCCGGGCGGGCGGATCGGCGCCTTCGTCAGCGGGCTCGATGTGCGTCTCACCCTCGATCCGCGCGCCTTCGCCCAAGGTGCCTACCTGTTCGCCTCGGTGATCGAGCGCTTCCTCGCGCTCCATGCGAGCGTCAACAGCTTCGTCCGCCTCACCGCCGCCTTCGCCGGGCGGCCGGGTGTGATCCGCACATGGCCACCACGCGCCGGCGCCGAGCCGCTCCTGTAGTCGAGCGGCTCGCGCGCGAGCCCGAGCGCTTCGCGCTCGTCGATGCGCTGCGCGTGCTGGAAGCGGCCGCACGGCGCGATGCCGCGCGCGATCGGCGCTTCGAGGCGCGCGCGCCGCTCGGCGGCGACGCGGAGCCGAACCGCGAGGTCGCGCGTCTCGGGACCGTGCTGTCGCTCGCCTTTCCCGCCGCCGAGATCGCCTCCTACCGGCCGGGCGAGGAGGGGGCGCCGCCGCGCCTCGCGGTGAGCTTCCTCGGCCTCGTCGGACCGGGGGGCATCCTGCCGCGCCACTACACCGAGCTCGCGATCGCGGCGAGCCGCGCGCGCAGCGTCGCACTCGCCGACCTGCTCGATCTGTTCACGCATCGGCTGCTCTCGCTCTATGCGCGCGCCGGCGTGAAGTACCGCCACACGCGTCTCGCCGAGGCGACGCCGCCCGATCGGGTCGATCCGGTGACGGCGGCGCTGAAGGCGGTGATCGGGCTCGGCACGCGGGGTGTCGCGGGCCGCCTGTCGGTGCCGGACGAGGTGCCGGTGTTCTATGGCGGCCTGTTCGCCCAGGCCCCACCCTCGGCGGCGCGGATCGAGGCGATGGTCTCGGACCTGCTGGGCCGGCCCGTGCGGGTGCGGCAGTTCGTCGGCGCCTGGCTCGCCGTGCCGCCCTCCGAGCAGAGCCGCCTGCCGGGCCCCGGCTTCCTGCCCGGCGCCCATGGCCGGCTCGGCGTGGATGCGGCGATCGGCACCCATGCCTGGAATCCGCAGGCACGCTTCCTGCTGGAACTCGGCCCGCTGGACGCCGCCACCTTCGTCTCGCTGCTGCCGGGCGGGCGGCTGCTCAACGATCTCGTCCATCTCGTGCGGGGCTATGTCGGCCCGACCATCGGCTTCGCGGTCAATCCCCGGCTGAAGCCCGAGGCCGTACCGAGGCTGGTGCTGGGCGGGGAAGGCCCGCCGCCGCGGCTGGGCTGGACCACCTGGCTGGGAGTGCGCGACGATCCGCGCCCGGCGGACGAGGCAGTGTTCCGGGCCGAGGCGGTCGAGGCGCTGGCGCGCGCGGCACGGCCCGGCGGGGCAGGGG
>CALKJX010000337.1 GCA_937995555.1 uncultured Elioraea sp. | reverse complement strand
CGCGCCGACGCCGGCGCGGCACCGACCGTGCTCGCCACGCTCGAGGACGCGCCGTTCTACGCCCGCTCAACCCTCGCCACCCGCCTCTACGGCGAGGACAGCACGGCGGTGCACGAGAGCCTGTCGCTCGACCGGTTCCGCACCCGCTGGGTGAAGCTGCTGCTGCCGTTCAGGATGCCCCGTCGCGCCGGCTGGCCTCGCGCCGGCGGCGATCCCGCCTGAGCAGCCAGAGTTCGCGCCCGGCCCAGCCGAGCGCAAGTCCGAAGAAGATCAGAAACTCGAAGCGGATCAGCCCGGCCCAGTCCACAGCTCAGCGATCGCGGGCGCGGCGCCGGTCGCGCCGCAGCAGCCAGAGCTCCAGCGCCGCCCAGCCGAGCACCGGGCCGAACACCAGGAACAGCTTCAGCGCCGCGAAGGCGGCCGTCTCGTCCATGACCCGCAGTTTGGGCGGCTTCGCGCGAGGTCAAGGGCGGTGACGGATGCGCGCGCGCGAGGCAGCATGCGCCGATGCGCCATCTCGCCCTCCGCCGTGCCGTGATCGCCACCTGCCGGGAGATGAACCGGCTCGGCATCAACCAGGGGCGGTCGGGCAATGTCTCGGTGCGCGTGCCCGAGGGGTTCCTGATCACCGGCTCGGGCATCGCCTACGAGACGATGGAGCCGCGCCACGTGGTCGAGATGGACTTCGACGGCGGCTATCGCGGCGAGGTGCTGCCCTCGTCCGAGTGGCGGATGCATCTCGAGCTGATGCGCACGCGCGCGGACGCGCAGGCGGTGGTGCACACGCACTCGACCTACGCCACGGCCCTGTCGTGCCTGCGCCTCGGCATCCCGGCCTTCCACTACATGGTCGCGGTCGCGGGGGGGCCCGACATCCGGTGCGCCGAGTACGCGACCTTCGGCACCGAGGCGCTGTCGCGCGCGATGCTGGCGGCGATCGAGGGACGCTGCGCCTGCCTGCTCGCCAATCACGGCGCGATCGTGCTCGGCCGCAGCCTGGAGGATGCGCTCGGCCGCGCGGTCGAGGTGGAGACGCTGGCGAAGCAGTACTGGATCGCGCGCACGCTGGGCGCGCCGGTGGTGCTGGACGAGGCGGAGATGGCGGTCGTGCTGGCGCGGTTCCGCTCCTACGGCCAGCAGCGCCAGGCGGACGATCCGCACGCGATCGAGATGCCGGTGCGGCGGGATCAGCCACGCCGCGCGAACAGGCGCACCACGCGCGCGAGGCCGCGGTGACCCGCGCCCTCCTCCAGAGCCACCGTGCCTGAGAGGCGTTCGAGGATCGTGAGCCCGGCGAAATCGTCACGCAGCATCGCCTCGTCGTAGCGGCTGTCGTCGGATCTCGGCCCGCACGCGCCGCGCTCGCCCTTGGCGAAGGCTTCCAGCACCAGCAGGCCCCCCGGCGCCAGCGCGGCCATCGCCGCGCGGTGCGCGGGCACCCGCTCGTCGGCCGACAGCTGAAGGAAGATCAGCGTGACGATGTCGAACGCGGCCTCGGGCGGCTGCCAGCGCGCGACATCGGCCTCGATCGTCTCGACCGCGAGTCCGCTCTCGGCCGCGAGCGCACGCACGCGGGCGAGCGCGATCGGCGCGAAATCGACCGCGGTGACGGCAAGCCCGCGCGCGGCGAGCCAGACGGCGTTGCGTCCCTCGCCCTCGCCGAGGCAGAGCGCGCGGCCACGCCGCGGCAGGCGGATGTCGAGCGAGCGCAGATAGGCGTTCGGCTCGCGCCCGAACAGCCAAGCGGCTTCGCCGTAGCGGCTCTGCCACCGCTCGCGCCAGGAGGTCATCGGCCGATCCTGCCCGAGGACCGGCCGTGCTGTCAGCGTGTCAGGCGCAGTCGCGCTCAGCCGGGCGCGCGCGGCGGCGGACCCGGCCGTCCTGCCGGGCGAGCGCGCGCAGCGCATGGCGCATCGCATCCAGCATGGACTCGCGCAGCTCGACCGGCAGCGGACGCGCGGTGACGGCGTCAGCCGCGCGGATCGCCGCCTCGACCAGCCAGTCGATCCGGTCCTGGACGATCCCGGCTTCCGCCAGCGCGGCGCAGAGCTGCGCCTCGGCGCGTGCCCAGCCGAGCGGGTCGCGCTTGGGATCGCGGAGCGAGGCGAGATCGGCCAGGTTGCTCAGCCGTTCGAGCGTGGTCGCCGCATCGGTCATGACACCGTCCCCCGGTTGCCTGCGGGCAGCCTGCGCCCGCAGCCGGAGGCCAGGGTGTGAGGCCCGTCACAGCACGCAACCGCGGCGCGGGCCCGGCTTGCCGCCGAGCGCCACGCACGACACGATGCCGCATGGCCACGATCGACCCTGCCCGCCTGCTCGCCGACCTCGCCACGCTGCGCGGCTTCGGCCGTTTCAAATCCGGCGTGCACCGCCCCACCCTCTCGCCGGAGGACATCGCGTCACGGCGCTGGCTGGTCGGGCGCATGCAGCAGGCCGGGCTGGATGCGCGGATCGACGGCATCGGCTCGGTCTACGGGTTCACGCGCCGGCCCGGGAAACGGCTCCTGATCGGCAGCCATCTGGAGAGCCAGAACGAGGCCGGCTGGCTCGATGGCGCGATGGGCGTGATCTACGGGCTGGAGATCGCGCGTGCGCTGCCCGGCCTGCCGATCGACGTGGTCGCGTTCGTCGACGAGGAGGGGCACTTCGGCAGCTTCCTCGGCAGCCGGTCGTTCATCGGCGAGGTGACGGAGGCGGAGATCGACGCGGCGCGCTGCCGCACGCGCGGCATCGCGATGCGCGACGCGCTGGCCGAGGCCGGGCTGGCAGGGGTTCCGCGCATCACGCTCGACGATCCGTCGCGCTATGCGGGCTTCCTCGAGGCGCATGTCGAGCAGGGCGACGAGCTCGAGGCGAAAGGGCTGCGGGTCGGCGTCGTGACGTCGATCGTCGCGATCTGGAACTTCCGCATCCGCTTCGAGGGCGTGCAGAACCATGCCGGCACGACGCGCATGGCGATCCGCAAGGATGCCGGGGTGGCGATGGTGCGGCTGGCGTGTCGCATCCACGACACGATGCCGGAGGTGATCGCCGAGCGGTCGGTCTGGACGATCGGGCGGATGGGGCTCGATCCCAACGCACCCTCGATCATTCCGGGTGCGGCGGAGATGAACGTGCAGGTGCGTGACGCCGATCCTGCCGTGCTCGACCGGATGGAGGCGCATCTGCGCGCGCTGGTGGCGGAGGCGGATGCGGCGGGGCCGTG
>CALKJX010000336.1 GCA_937995555.1 uncultured Elioraea sp. | reverse complement strand
GATGCCCGCGCCGTTGACGCGCACCAGGTCGTCGAAGGTGAACATGAGGCTCTTGATGCGCTCGGCGGCTTCGCGGTTGCGCTCCTCGAGCGCGGCGAGGAACCTTCCCTCGGCGGCGCGATCGAGGTTGTTGAAGATGTCCGCCATGATCTCGTGCGCGTCGCGACGCTGGGTGCGCGCGAGGTTGGACATGAACTCCGAGCGCAGCGTCCGCTCCACACCTTCGAGCACCTCCTTCTGCACGCTCTCCATCCGCAGCATGCGCATGACCACTTCCATCGCGAAGGCATCGGGCAGGAGCTGGAGCACCTTGGCGGCGTGATCGGCGCGCACGCGCGACAGCACCAGCGCGACCGTCTGCGGGTATTCGTTCTTCAGGTAGTTCGCGAGTACGGCTTCGTTGACGTTGCCGAGCTTGTCCCACATCGTCCGGCCGGCGGGGCCGCGGATCTCCTCCATGATCTGCGCGACCCGCTCCTTCGGCAGGGTCTTGGCGAGCAGACGCTCGGTGCTCTCGAAGCTGCCGATCAGGTTGCCGGCCGCACTCATCTGGCTGGCGAATTCGTGGCAGAGCCGCTCGACGATCGAGGACGAGACAGGTCCCAGCGTCGCCATTGCCGAGGACACCTCCTTGATCTCGTCCTCGTGCATGAGCGCGAACAGCTTGGCCGCGCTCTCCTCGCCAAGCGCCATCATCAGCACCGCCGCCTTCTGCGGCCCGGTCAGGCTGCGATAGTCCTCCTTTGCGCGTGCCATGGCTCAGCTCTCCTGCGCCATCCAGCCGCGCACGACCGAGACCGCTTCCTCCGGGTGCTTCTCGGCGAGTTCGGCGACGCGGCGGATCGAGGAGGTGCGCATCTGCCCCTCGATCTGGGCGATGTTGATCATGCTTTCGCCACCGCCGCCGTTGCCGAGCGCGACCGGCGAGGCGGGCGAGCCGAGCGCCGGCGCGCCGGCCGCGCCATCGCCGAGCGCGGGCGCACCCGACGGCGCGGGCAGGGCGGCCACTCCCTCCTGCGTCGCGCCGAGCGTGCCGGCTGAGGTCTCCGCGTGGCCGATCCGCTCGAGCGCGCGCCCGGCGAGCGGGCGGGCCACCAGCAGCAGCGCGAGCAGCGCGACGATGCCGAACACCACCGTCTCGACCACGCGGACGATCTCGGCGCGGCCGATCGGCAGGCCGAACAGCGACTCCTCCTCGGCCGCGGACGCCAGCGCGTCGGCGAAGCGAAGGTTCACCACCTCGACGCGGTCGCCGCGGCTCTCGTCGAAGCCGACCGCGCTGCGCACCAGCGTCGCGATCCGGGCGAGCTCCTCGGCGCTGCGCGGCTGAGGCTCGGCGCCGGGCGCCGCCGGCGCATGATCGACCAGCACCGCGACCGAGAGCCGGCGCACCATCGGCGTGTCGCGCACGATCTGGCGGGTGACGCGGCCGATCTCGTAGTTCGTGGTCTCCTCGGTGCGGCTCTCCTGCGAGCCGGCCTGGTTCTGCTGCGGCTGCGGGTTCGGCAGGTTGTTGCCGACCGTGACGTTCTCGTTCCGCTCGGTGGTGCGGCTCTCCTCGGTCACGGTCTGCACCGAGCGCGCCACCTGCTGGTCGGGGTCGAAGGTCTCGCGGCTCTCGGTGACGCGGTCGAAGTCCATCTCGGCCGTGACCTCGGCGCGCACGCGGCCGACGCCGAGCGTGCGTTCGAGCATCTCCTCGACCGCGCGGGTCAGGCGCATCTCGTGCGCCCGGCGTATCTCCTCGGCGTTCATCGCGAGCCCCATCCCGCCGACCGCCTGGCCGGAGCGCGCGAGCAGAGAGCCGCGATTGTCGATCACCGAGATGTTCTGCGGCTTCAGCCCGGGCACCGCGGCGGCGGCGAGATGCACGATCGCCTGCACCTGTTCGCGATCGAGCCGCTGCACGCCCGCCATGGTCAGCACGATCGAGGCCTGTGCCTCACCCTCGCGGCGCGAGAACGGATCGCGCCGCGGCAGCACGAGATGCACGCGCGCGGCGCGCACGCCGTGGAGCGAGCGGATGGTGCGCGCGAGCTCGCCCTCCAGCGCGCGCAGGTGGTTGATCCCCTGCTGGAACGAGGAGGCGGTGAGCCCATCGGCGCGATCGAAGATCTCGTAGCCGACCGAGCCGCCAGCAGGCAGGCCCTCGGCCGCGAGCGAGAGCCGCACCCGCGGCACCTGGTCGGCCGGCACCAGCACCTGGGTGCCATTCGCAGCCAGCCGGTACGGGATCCGCTGGCGCTCCAGCGTGGCGACGATCTGCGCGGCGTCGCGCTGTTCGAGCTCGCCGTAGAGCAGCGCCATCGGCGGCTGCCCGGCGCGCGCGGCGAGGAACACGATGACGCCCATCACGGCGATGCCGACCGCACCGAGTGCGGCGAGGCGGACCGGCCCCAGCGTCTTCAGACCAGCGAGGAACGCATTCACGATCGCACCCTTCCCTGAAGGCCCCCGCCGCCGAGCCGCGACCGGGACCTCCCGTACGCCCGCATGCCGGGCGGGCGTTCAGCCATGCGGGAGCGTGACCCAAAGGGCTTACGCGCGCGTTAACACCGGGCAGATTTTGCCGATCGGCAGAACCCGCCCGGCGGGCGGCTCAGCGGTCGGGGGCCACAGCCCGGATCGCGCCGGTCTCGATCTGCAGCTTGCCCATCGACAGCATCAGCGCGCCACCCGAGCGCTCAGCACCGGTGATCCGGCCGATCACGGTGGTCGGTACGGTCTCGAGCGAGGTGCCGTACTGCGCCTGAACCGTCACGGTGTAGGCGCCATCGGGCCAGGCGTTGCCGGCGGCATCCCTGCCGTCCCAGTAGAACTCCCGCCGCCCCGCCCTGGCCTCGCCGGGCCCCTGAGCGACAACACGGCCGGAGGCGTCGCGGATCGTGATCGTCACGGCGTTGGCGTCGGCGCGGAGATTGTAGGCACCGCGGGCCTCGCCCCCTTGCAGCGCGACCCGGCTGCTCTCCGCTTCCACGGTGCGGCCGATCAGCGGCGTCAGCGCCGTGAGCTGGGTCGTCTCCTGGACGTTGATGAGGCGTTCCAGATGGCTGTTGGTCGCGAGCTGCTGCTCGACCTGGGCGAACTGCACGAGCTGCTGGGTGAACTGGTTGGTGTCCAGCGGCGCGGTCGGGTCCTGGTTCTGCAGCTGGGTGGTCAGCAGCTTCAGGAAGTCCTGGAAGTTCGACGCGATCTGGTTGCGCGAAGCGAGCGCCGATTGCTGGCGCTGCGCGGCGGTGAGCGTGGTGGCGGAAACGTCGGTCATCGGCGTGTCCTCTAGATGGCGATGTCGAGCAGGCTCAGCGGGTCGCGCGGCCGAGCAGGTTCGGGTCGCGGGGGGCTGGCGGCGGGTGTGGCGCCGCCGTTGCCGCGCCGCTGGCGGCCGTCCGAGCCGCCGCCGAGATCGAAGGCGAGGCTGCGGCCCTCCGCGCCGACGCCCGCCTGGGCCAGAGCCCGGTCGAGGATCGCGGCGTCGCGCATCAGCAGGTGCAGCGTCTCAGGCCGCTCGGCCAGCACTGCGATCGCGACGCGCCGTTCGCCCTCGCGCGAGACCTCCACCTCGATCCGGCCGAGCTCCTGCGGGTCGAGCGTCAGGGTGAGGCGATCGGGCATGCCCGCCGCGCCGGCGGCGAGGGTGATCAGCATCGGCGCGATCTGCTGCGCCGGGGGGGCGGGTGCGGCGCGCGGCACCGGCGGGGCGGCGGCGGCCGGGGCCGTGCGCTCGCCCGGCTGAAGCTGGGCGAGGACCTCGGCGGCCCCGGGCGGCGCGAGGGCGCGTGGCGCGGCCTCGGTGCGCGGTGGCGGCTGTCCTGTCCGATCGGCTGGGCTGCCTCTGGGTTCGGCCGTTTCCGTCGCCTGTTCCGCGGCCGGTGCCGCTTCCGGCCGCGGCGCATCGGTGGCAGGCGCAGGCTCGGCCAGGCCCGGACCGGCTTCGGCTGCCGCGCGCGGCGTCGTCTCGGCGGGTACGGCGGGGCGGGGTGCTGGTTCGGCTGCGTCGCCCGGCGGCGTGGGGGCTCCGGTGCCGGCGGTCGCGGCGGCCATGCCTGCACCGCCGCGCGGACGCGGCACGTCACCGGCGGGGCGCAGGGCCGGCGTCGCCGCGGCGGCAAGGCCGATCGTCTCGGGCGTCGGCTGCCCCGCGGATGTCGCAGAGGGCGGCTGATGGGCGGACAGGCCATCGCGCGCGCCGGGTGCAGGGTCGTCGGGCGCGGTCTCGGCTTGGTCGCCGGCCGCAAGCGGCTGCGGGTCTGTGTCGACCACCAGCGCCTGGTCCGTGACGCGCGGCAACGGCTCTTCCGCGAGACGGCTGCGGCTCGGCCGCTGGGCTTCGGGCTCGGCCTCGACGCCGGATGGTGCCCCGCCGTCACCACCGGCGGCATCGCCCGGGGCTTGGGGAACGGACGCGAGGGCCGGGCGGGCATCGACCGGTCGCGCCTCGACCGGCGGCACGGTCCGATCCGCCCCAGGGGCGGTCGGGGAGCGAGACACGGGGGCGGTCATCTCCTCGGCGTCGGCACCGTGACCTTCGGCCCGCGCGGGGCCCCGGACCCGGATCGATGGTGCCGGCTGTGCTTCGGCCAACGCCCCGGCCTCGGGCGCGGCAGCGTCCGGTGCCGACGGCGGCGTGGTGGTCGCGGCCGGCTCCGGCGCCGCGGACGGCACGGGTGGCGGGGCGGCCGGTGGGGAGGCGGTGTCCCGGGCCTCGGGCATCGGGGCGGCCGGTGGCGCGCCGGTGCGCTCGGTCGGGGCCGTGACCGCCTCGGCGGCAGCGCCGATGGGGTCGGCCGCATCGAGACCCGAGTTCGTCGGCTCGACCAGCCCAGCACCCGTGTCCGTTGGGGGAAACGCGATCGTCATCCTGATCCCGTTGGCCGGCACGGGCCGCGTTGCGGCTGCGGGCGGCGGCTTCGCCGGCTCGCCCCCGCCCATCGCAAGTGCCAGTTCGGCCGCGAAGGCCGTCCCTTCCGCCTCGCCGGGGCCGAACAGGGCCGGCGCGGCGGTGTCGGGCGGCACCGCGGGCACGATGGCAGCAGGGGCGATCGTGATCATGCGGCCACCGTCGCAAGTCCCGGGCCAAGTCGTGCGGCACGCGCGGATGGCCGCCCGGCGTGGCCCCGGCCTGGTCGTGCCCGACAGGTCCTCGGCAGGGTCTGCCGACGACCCGGCAGGGATGAGCCGGGTGAGGGCCGGATCTGCCGAGCGCAGCGTCGGGGTCGCTGGCGCGATCCGGCGCCACGGGCTGAGCGCCGCCCTTCGGCACGGCATTTGCTGGAGCCTCTGTCCGACGATCCCGCGCCGGCAGGGGCGCGGGCGGAACAGGAGCGGCAGAATGCCCTTGAAAGTGGTGCTGCGGCCCGGCGAGACAGTGGTCGTCAATGGTGCGGTGATCGGCGCCGGCGATCGCACGGCGACGATCTTCCTGCATACCCGGGCGCAGTTCCTGCGCGGGCGCGACATGCTGCGCGAAACCGACATCGATGGGCCCGAGCGCCAGCTCTACTACGCGATCCAGTGCCGCTATCTCGGCGGCGATGCGGCCGACGCCAATGTCGCTGCCGCGCTTGCGGCGATGCGGCTCGCGCGCGCGGATGCCGTGGCCGAGCTCGACGCGATCGAGGCCCTGCTCGCCGAAGGTCGGGCCTACCAGGCGATGCGGCGCGCGGCCGCGTTGTTCCCCGTACGCGACTGACGCGCGGCCTGCCCGGCAGGGCTTGCCGGGTAGGACGGAACCGGCACGGCGTGGCTACGCGCGGTGCCTCGCGGCCGGAGGAAACCCGCAGATTTCCGCCACACCGCAGTTTGGCACGGGACCTGCTGGGACGATGCCGACCCACTCTGCCAGCACAGCGAGGCACCCATGTCCCTGTTCGGAGCGATGACCACGGCGATCGGCGGGCTCACCGCGCAGTCGCGCGCGCTCGGCCACATCTCGGACAACGTCGCCAACAGCCAGACCGTCGGCTTCAAGCGCATCGACACCAATTTCGTCAGCTACGTGACGAACTCGAGCCAGCGCCTGCATGCGCCGGGCAGCGTGGTGGCGCGGCCGGACTACACGCACAACATGCAGGGCACGATCGAGCAGACCGAGAACCGCACCGCGCTGGCGATCGCGGGACAGGGCTTCTTCACGGTCGCAGCGCAGAACGGCGAGGTGAACGGCCTGCCGACCTTCGATCAGCGCCAGTTCTACACCCGCGCGGGCGACTTCTCGCTCGACCGCAACGGCTACCTGGTGAACAGTGCGGGCTACTTCCTGCAGGGCTGGGGCGTGGATACGGTGACGCGCCAGATCGACCGTTCCGGTGTGCAGCCGATCCGCGTCAGCCAGCTCGTCTCGAACCCGGTCGCGACCAGCGAGGTCGTGCTCGCCGCCAATCTGCCGGCAAACCCGCCCGAAGGGCAGAGCACCTTCACCTCGATGGTCGGCATCTATGACGCGCTCGGCGAGCAGCGCACGCTGTCGGTGCAGTGGACGAAGGCGGGCAACAACAACTGGCGCATGGATGTGCTCGCGCCGGGGTCGAGCCTGGACCCTGTCGGGGGTGCCGGCACGATTCCCGGCTTCAACGACCAGCAGATGAACGCCTTCAACGTCAATGGCACCATTCAGCCGGTGCAGCAGACCGACGACGTCGACCTGCCGGCCGTGATCACTGCCGGCCAGGTGTTCAGCGTCACCATCAACGGCATCGTCGTCAGCTACACCGCCACAGCTGCCGAGGCGGGCCTCGGCAGCCCGGGCGCGCAGCAGGCGATCCGCAACCAGCTCGTCAGCCGCATCAACACCGACAGCGCGACCCTCGGCGTGACCGCCGTCGTGGTGGACGACGACACGTTCCAGCTGCGTGCGGTGAACGCCGGCACACCCTACAGCGTGACCACCTCGGCCAGCCTTTCTCTCTCCAACCCGGTGGCGAACGTCGCGCCCGCCTACCAGACCGACAGCTTCGTGCTGACAGGTACCGTCGGCGAGGTGGGCGACAGCTTCACCATCTCGCTGTCGGGCATCACCGGCGGGTTCCCTGCCACGAAGTCCTGGACCTACACCACCAACGGCGAGGAGGGCTCGATCAACGCGATCGCGAATGCGCTGGCGGCGCAGATCAATGCCGATCCGCAGAGCCCGGCGCTCGCCAGCGTGCAGGGCGGCATCCTAACCCTGAAGGCGAAGGCGGGCGTGCCAATCCCGTCCTGGACCGTCGATGGCGGGCAAAGCGACGTCACCGTGCCCGGCGGTCCCTTCGCCGGCGGCGAGGTGTTCACGGTGACGCTGAATGGCACCGACTACACCTACACCGCCCTCGCCGGCGACACCGCCACAGTCGTGCGCAACGGCTTGATCGCCGCGATCCCCGTCCTGCCCGGCGTCACTGTGACACCCGTTGGTGTGAACCAGCTGCAGATCGCGACCGCTGCGGGCGCGCCGCTCGAGGTCGAGGTCACGCCGACGCTCGCCGCCACCACCACGGGCACGCGCACCACCAACGGCACCATTCCGCCGCACATCCAGGTGAGCTTCGGCGGCGGCGGCGATCCGCTGCGCGCCGGCACGATCACCGCGATCTCGGGCGCGAACATCGCCGGCGGCACCGCGACCGTGCCGGCCAACCAGCTCACCGGCGATCAGGCCTATGTCGATGTGGTCTTGAACTACGGCCAGGGTCCGCAGAACGTGCGCATCTTCCTCGGCTCGTTCGGCTTGGCCGACGGCGTGACGCAGTTCGCCGGCAGCGAATACGCGCTGCGCAGCCTCGCCCAGAACGGCGTGCCCCAGGGCAGCTTCTCGTCGCTCGCGCTGAACGAGACCGGTGACGTGGTGATCAACTACGACAACGGTCAGAGCCGCGCGATCGCGCGCGTGCCGGTCGTCACCTTCAACGAGGCCGACAAGCTCGAGCGCATCGACGGCCAGGCCTTCATGCGCACGGTCGAGTCGGGCGAGGCGAAGGTGCTCGACGCCTCGCGCGACGGCGCCGGCAAGCTGGTGGTCGGCTCGATCGAACGCTCGAACGTCGACATGGCCTCCGAGTTCTCGAAACTGATCGTCGCCCAGCGCGCCTACACCGCGAATACGCGCATCGTCACGGCATCGGACGAGATGCTGCTCGACACGCTGAACATGAAGCGCTGAGCCGGAAGGGCTAGACGGAGGACGCGATGGGGCTGGACGCCGCACTCGGCATCTCGGTCTCGGGGCTGCGGGCGATCAACCAGCAGCTCCGCGTCGTCTCCAACAACATCAGCAATGCCGAGGTCCCTGGCTACACCGCGAAGACGCTGCCGACCACGAGCGTCGTCGCGGCCGGCAAGGGGATCGGCGTTGCCACCCAGCCGGTGCAGCGCGCGACCGAGGCGGCGCTGCAACGCGCGATCTGGCAGCGCGAGGCGGGGGTTGCGGCCGCGCAGGTGCGCGCGTCCGTGCTCGCGTCGCTGGAGGCTCTGCACGGCCGGCCCGAGAACGGCGACAGCCTCGCCGGGCTGACGGGCCGCGTGCGCGACGGCTTCATCGCACTCGCCGCCCACCCCTCCTCGACCAGCCTTCAGGTCGAGATCGTCGATGCGGCGGCGGCGCTGGCGAACAAGCTCAACATGCTGTCCGGCGCGGTCACGGACGCACGCAACCGGTCCCAGCAGATGCTGGTCGACGGCGTGGCCGAGGCGAACCGGCTTCTCGGCGAGGCAGGAAGCCTCACTCGCGAGATC
>CALKJX010000335.1 GCA_937995555.1 uncultured Elioraea sp. | reverse complement strand
CGGTGTGGAAGCCGATGCCGCGGATGTCGCGCGCCAAGCGGTAGGGGTCCTCCGACATCACCCGGATGGCCTCCGCCCCGTAGGTGCGATGGATGCGGACCGCCCGCGCGCCACCCACACCGTGGCGCTGCAGGAACAGCATGATCTCGCGCACCGCCTTCTGCTCGGCCCAGCCGGCCAGGATGCGCGCCGCGCGCCGCTGCCCGATGCCCGGGATCGCGCGCAGCCGCGCCGGCTGGTGCTCGATCACGTCGAACACCACGGAGCCGAACGCCGCGACAAGCTTGCACGCGGTCCGCGCGCCGATGCCGGGCACGATGCCGGAGGCGAGGAACCGCTCGATCCCATCCTCCGAGGTCGGCGCCGCGAGTTCCAGCGTGTCCGCGCGGAACTGCTGTCCATGCGCCGGGTCGATGTACCAGCCGCCGATCGCGGTGATCCCCTCGCCGGGCGAGGGGCCGGCGGCATGGCCGACGACCGTGACCGGCTGCCGACGCCCCTGCACGCTGACGCGCAGCACGACGAAGCCATTCCCCGGATCGTGGTATGTCACCCGCTCCACCATGCCGCGCAGGATCTCGGCCGGCCGCCGTGTCGCCGTTCCATCTCCGGCGAGGGAAACGGCTCCGGTCACATCCGGCCCTTCCGCGCGGTGTCCTTCATCAGCGCCCGCCACAGCCGCAGCGCCGGCTCCGGCCCCCCGACATCGTACGCGGCCCCCGTGGTGCGCGGGCTTCGATGGGTGAGCAACGCCGCCGCGCGGCTGATCTCGCGCGGCGCGCGCTTCAGCAGGAACGTCGCCCCGGCGTGGCGCAGTCGGTGCGGCGAAATCGGATGCCCGAGCAGGCGTAGCCCAACCCGATGGAACAACGCGCGCATCCCAGTGGCCTGCAGCGGCGTGCCGTCCTGGCACAGCCAGAGATGGTCCGCACCAGGAGCAGCGCGCGCGGAAAGCAGCGGCCGATACGTGGCGATGAAGGTCGTCAGGACGTCACCCACCCAGGGATGCAGCGGCACATCCTGCGGTTCGTCGGTCTTGGTGTCGGTGAGGACAAGGCGCAGGCGCCGACCGGCATCCCGCTGGATTTCATGCCCGAGCCGAAGCGCGGCCAAATTCCGCCGCCTCGGCATGTGGTAGGTCGCGACGGCAACCACCAGCGCGTCGCGCAGCGCCAGCGCGCTGTCGGGTGAGGGAGGGCAGGCGAGGATCTCCTTGACCCAGCCACGCAGCGCGCCCGCGAGCGCCACGGGATCCGGCACGTCGCGCGGGAGCTTCCGCGCCGCGCGCATCTCGGCGGCGCCAGGCCGGCCCGGCGTGCGGCGGAGCCAGCGCCAGTCGCGATCCGGCACCATGGCCTGAAGGGCAGAGATCACATTGATCAGAGCCTGATCGGCCGTGCTGGCGCCGACCTGCGTGCGCAACGCGGCCATCCAGTTGGCCGCACGCGCCGGTGTTACCCGATCGGCCGGCCCCTGATCCGGATCGAGTTCATCCCGCGCGGCGAGCCAGGCGAGAAAGCGCCCATACCCGGCCGCGTAGATCTGCCGCGTCGCGGGCGACAGGCCATGCAGCCGGCCCGCGTCACCGAACGGCCCGTCCCCCGGGCGGCATGCGGCCTCCCAGACCGCCCGGTCGCGCGCGGGCCACAGCTCCGGACGAGGCTGGCGCCGGGTCGGCGGGAAGGACGTGCTCGGGCGACCGCGGGGCATCAGCGGGCGCCCCGCCCGCGCTTGCGATGGCTACGGTCGACGGCGGCGTCGACCAGTTCGCCGAACTGCCGCTGCGCGCCGCGGTTCACCAGAACGCCGTACTTCCTGCTGGTCCTCGGATCCGCGTGGCCGAGAACATGTTGCACGGCGCGTCCGGCCTCGGCATCGGCGCTGAACAGCATGGACGCGGCAACGTGCCGCCCGAGATGCGGCGTGAACTCCGCACCGATACGACGCTGGACAAGGCGGCCAAGAGTACGGCCCCAGCCATCGGCGCCGAGATGTTGGCCGGGGCTGTGGCTTGGGAAAAGCCAACTGCTTTCCGCCCCGGGCAGTCCGGGCCGGTGTACGGCGAGGTAGCGATCGAGCGCGCGGGCGAGATCCGGCGGCAGGGCGATCCGAACTTCCACGCGGTTCTTCGTCGTGTCGCCATCGAGATGCACGGCCTGCAGCCGCCCGCCGGGGCCACGAACAAGATGCTTGGCGATGTCGATCTCGACCAGCGTGCGGCGGCGCAGGCAGCCACGCAGCAACAGGTCGATCGCGACGCCCGCGCGAAAGCGCTCGGCGCCGCGGATCACCGAGCCATCGCGGCGCAACTGCTCGCCCTCGGCGCGAAGCGCCGACCCGACGCGATAGAGGGCGCTGCGGACGGGCGCGTCATCGAAGGCGCCGAGCTTGCGGCGGATCGCGGGTGACAGCTTGCCGCGATGTTCGGGCTTCACGCGGCAGGCCAGGGCGCGCAGCGGACGCAGCCTGTCATCGTCGAAATCGCGGACGCGGGTCGCATAGGAAATGACCGCAGCGGAAAGATGCGGCGCGCCCTCGCGCCAGCGACGATCGGAGGCGACCCAGTCCGCTTCGAGGATCTGGCGCAGCACGGCGGGATCGGCGAGATCGGCCAACGACATGATATCGGACAGGCCGCACGGCCGGCCGGCAAGAAGCGTCAGCGCGCGGCGGAGGTTGTCGATGTAGAGCCGCGCTGTCGCCGGCGCGAGCCGCTTGCCCTCCCAGGGATTCGAGGGCGACGTGAGCCGAGCCGCAAAGGCAGCCAATTCCTCCTGCAGTACCGGAGGCAGGTCGGTGACGACGACCAGCGTCCGACGGGCCTCGGGCCCGCTCGCGACGAGGCGCTTGCCCGGGAAGCCTGGGGTCTGCACCACCATCATGTTCCACAACCGCCTCGCCGCGCCGATCATCGATGCGATCCGGAGATCGTGGCTCACCGCTGAACGCCACGCTCCGAAGCGGCGCAGGTCCCCGTCCGTGATCGTCTCGGCGTGCAGGCCCTCCGCGATGGCCCATTCCGCGAAGCGGCGAAGCGCGGGCCGCTGCGGGGTATCCGGCGCGCCAGCCAGCACACCCTGCCACGCCGCATCGTCGCACGACGCGCCGCGCAGCAGGGGCGCGTGGGCGCCGACCAGGAGAGCGAGCCGCCGAAGCGCGGAACGCAGGCTTGACCAGCGGGACGCGCGGACCGTCGCGACGCCGGGCAGCACCTTTACAAGCAGGGGCCGAAGTACGGTCGGGTCCATCGGCAAAGTTTCGGGCGTGCGGCCGCAGAGCCGCGCGGCGACCCGGAGGTCGGATCGCATGCGCTCGATCTGGCGTTCGGTCATTTTGCCCTCGGCCTCGATCATCGCCAGAGCGGCCGCGAAGTTCGACGGAGGCGGGGTCTCGGCGCTCGGCATCCACGCGCCGCCCCCGAAGGCGATCAGCGCGGCAGGCGTCGCGTTGTCGGGCTCTTCGGCGTCCTGATCGTCGTCGTCGCGGTCGTCGTCGATGTCGTCGCCGTTCGAATCAGCGAGCGCGATGTCGTCATCGATGTGGGGAAGGGTGTCGAACGAGTCGTCGCCAAGAAGAATGTCGGGGTCGTCCGACACTGCGACATCGGGCACCGCCGCCGCATGTGAGGGGTGCGTGACCCACTCGTCGTCCGACCCCGCCGGGTTCGTAACCGGATCGGTGGAATTGACCTTCGCTTCAAACAGACGATCGTCAGCGTCAGCCGCCGCGATGGCGAACAGGTCGCCCTGCACAGGCGCGATGGAAGGGCACGACGGACGGCGGGCGCGTACCTTCCTGGTGACCCTCCGGGCAGTGGTCCCGCCCGCGTTTCCATCGGCCAGCGCGGCCGTCATTTCGCCGGAGGGGGTGGTTTCGCGGTCTGCTGTGGTCCTGAGCATCGTCGTGTGGCCCTGAGTGGCAATTCCCGAAACCGTTTCCTCTGAGTAAGTGCAGAACATCGAGGCGACGGTTTCGGGAGACGTCAGGAGATCAAGGTTTTCCCTTGCGTTTCGATGATCAGCGGGCATGGCGGGAATTCCGGTTGAGCCATGCTGCAAGATCGGCCTGACGAACGCGAACGGAGCGGCCGATCCTGACCACACTGAGATGCCGGAGGCGGATCGCCCGGCGGACCGTTGTCGGCGAGAGCCGCGTGAAGTCACTAACCTCAGTGATGGTCAGCAACGTCAGCGATACGCCCTCGCCAGGGGGAGGGTTCGACCAGGCTTCTTCACCAGACTGCTCCTGCGGCAGCTCCCGCTTAGCGGTCGCCATGGCGGCCTCGCGTCGCCTTGATGGCTCCCGTGCCGTGCACCTTCGGAGCCGCCCGGAACTGGGCGCGCGGCAAGCCGGCCACGAGGCGCGCGATAGACGCCTCGGTCACCAGAGTCCGCCTGCCAGCCTTGACCGCCTCGAGGACACCGGTGCCCAGCAGTTCGTAGATCTTGGAGCGGCCCAGACCGAGGCGTTCCTGCACAGCGGGAATGGAGTGCAGCAGCGGTCCTGCCGCGGCTACCGTAGACTCGTTCGTCATTCAGCCCTCCACGAAAGAGGGCTTCCACCTATGGCCGTTCGCGATCGAAGCGAAGCAAATCGGCTTGCACGAAGTCCGGTCGGATCGGGGCAGTTCGTGCGAACGTCCGTTTCAACCGCGCGTTGTGCCGTGGCTCCAGGGGTTCAACCCTTCGGGGATGCGGAAGTTATCGATGGCCGCGATAGTGCGATGAAGCGCTTCAGTTGCGCTTCGCCGGACAGGTTGAACGCTGCGTCTGCGCGCCTGCGGCGGCACCTGCGCTCCGCGCCGGCCTCGCCTCACCCTGCCGCCAGTTCCGCCATCGCCAGGTCCGGCCCGCGCAGCACCAGCCGGTTCAGCGCCGAGCCCGCCTGCGTGCCGACCAGCATCGGCTTGCGCACGCCGGGCAGCACGGCGATGTCATAAAGCTCGCGCACGATACCGCCGAGCCGCAGCACATGCTCCGGCTGGCCGGTCGCCAGGTTCACCACCGCCACCGCGCATTGCGGCGGCAGCTTCTCGGCGGCCAGCCGTTCCTCGAGCGGCAGCCCGCTGAACGCTGCGTTGGAGCGTGGCAGCGACAGTCCGACCAGCGCATGACCGCCCGCGAAGGCCAGCCCGCGCGCGAAGCCCGGCAGGAAGCAGAGCGGATGGAAGCGCGCCGCCGTGGTGTCCACGAGGCCAAGCTCGCCCGTGCCGGCGTTCAGCACATAGAGCCGCCCGTCATGCAGCCGCGGCGAATGCGGCATGGACAGGCCGCGGCACACCGCCTCCCCCGACGCGACGTCCAGCACCACGCCATTGCCGACGCGCTTCTCGCGCCAGCCGCCGGGCGTGTCGGTCTCGGCGACGGCGGTGACGTAGCGGGGCAGGCCCGCGTCATCCACCGCGAGCCCGTTCAGGTGGCAGCGGTCCTGCGGTGCAAGTTGCGTGATGAAGCGCGGCTGCCAGACGGCGCGGAAGGACGACGCCTCGTCCACGGCCGCAAGGCAGGAGAACATGGTGTTGACAAACACCGGCCGCCCGGAGGGCGGCAGCGCCACGTCATGGGCGAACACATCACCGGTGAACCACGCGATGCGGGGCACATACACCGCGTCATGCCCGTCGAGCGCCTTGCCCGCCGGCACCACGTTGCCGAAGCGCCAGATCGCGTTCAGCCCGGCCAGCACCATGCCGCCCTGCCCGTCGGGCGCGACGCCGAGGCAGCGCTCGAAGCTGCGCTCGGAGACGGAGAGCGTGTCCGGCGTCTCGGCGCCGATCAGGAACAGCTTGCCGATCTGGTAGGTGGTGACGGCGAGCGCCGCCCCCGTGCCGTGCAGCCAGGCGGCGAAGCCGGGCGAGGCGTTCACCGAATAGGGCGGCGCGCTGTCGCCCTCGGTGCGGACGGTGGTGCTCATCGGGCGGGCCTCGTCGGTGATGTGGGGGGCGGCGTCAGGCACCGAGCCGGGTCAGCAGCGTCGCCATATCGAGGATGGTCGTACAACCGGTCTTGCGGAGCACGCCGCGGATCTGCGTGCGGATGGTGGCGAGCGAGCGGCCGCGCGCCTCGGCGATGCGCTCGGCGGTGTCGCTCGTGGCCAGCGCCAGGGCTATCGCGGCCTCGGTGGGCGTGAGGCCGAACAGGCCGGCAAGGTCGGAGGCGGCGAGCGCGGGGGCGGCGCGCAGCGGGCGGAGGGTGAGCAGTACGAGCGGCTCGGGGCCGGGCAAGGGGCGGAGCAGGCCGCAAAAGGTTGCCTCCTCGGCCTGGCCGGACAGGCGCAGCGCGGCGGGTGGGCCGCCGGCCGCCACCAGGGGCACGAGGCCGGCGAGGCGGATGAGGTCTCCTCGGCGGCACAGGCGCAGCGGCGCGCCCGGCGCCGCGCCGGGCAGAT
>CALKJX010000334.1 GCA_937995555.1 uncultured Elioraea sp. | reverse complement strand
CGCCAGGGCGTCTCCGCCCTTGTCGTGCTCGCCATGCTCGGCGGCTGCGTCACGACGCAGGAGCAGCGGATCGGCGCGGCCGACCCTGCGGACACCTGCCGCCAGTACGTCGTCGCGTTGGACAGCACGGGCAATTTCTTCGCCGAGGACATGATCAAGGGCGCTGTCATCGGCGCGGTCGGGGGCGCGGTGCTGGGCGGGATCCTCGGCGGCGGACGCGGTTCGGCGATCGCCATCGGGGCGGCCACCGGCGCGGTGGCGGGTGCGGCGACCGGCTACATCTACGCCTTGCAGCAGCAGTCCCGCGACCAGGCGGTCCTCGCCGGCCGGGTCTCGTCCGACCTCTCCAAGGAGAACGCGGAGATCGACCGCGCGCAGCTTGCCTTTGACCAGCTCTCCGACTGTCGCTTCCGCCAGGCTCAGGCCGTGCGAGCCGATGTCGCGGCGGGGCGGCTGACGCGCGAACAGGGCCAGGCGCGGCTTGCGCAGATCCGCGGCTGGTGGGAGCGCGATCTGGCGCTCGCCCGGCAGATCAACGAGAAGATGGCGACGCGCGGCGCCGAGTACGAGACGGCGGCCGAAACACTGAGCCCCGGCACCAAGGACGCGATCGCGCAGCAGAAGGCCGCGCCGCCGCCGCGCCGCGCGGTAGCGACGCGCGCCACGCCCGTGCTGCTGCGGCCAGACCCGGCAGCGCCGCAGGTCTCGGCGATCGGCGCGCGCGAGACCGTCACGGTGGCGCGCACCCAGGGCAACTACGCGCTGATCGAGACCGGCAGCGGCGCGCGTGGCTACGCGCCGGCGAACACGCTGCGGGTCGAGGGCCGCGCACCCACCCGCGCGGCGCAGCCCGCCGGCGACGAGGTCCGCGGCCTGGCCGCGACCAATGTCGCCAAGCGTGACAACTTCTCGACCTCGATCGAGGTGGCGCAGGCGGCCACCGGTTCGGGCTTCGAGCTGACGAGCTGATGCGCCGCGCGGCATCCGCCGCCCTTCTCCTCCTTGCTCTGGGCGGCGCGGCCGAGGCGCAGGCGCCGCCCGCCACCCCCTATCTGCGTGTCGAGGCCGGCGGCCACACCGCTCCGGTGAACCGGCTCGCGGTCGACGCCGGCGGACGGCTGCTCGCGACCGCCTCGGACGACCGGACCGTGCGGCTCTGGGCGCTGCCCGAGGGCGCGCCGGAGGGCGTGCTGCGGGTGCCGATCGGCGAGGAGGCCGAAGGCGAACTCTACGCCGTGGCGCTGACGCCCGACGGCAAGCGGCTGTTCGCGGCGGGGCTCACCGCCTTCGCGTGGGATCGCGCTTTCGCGCTCTATATCTTTGATGTTGCATCAAAGCGCATGATCGGTCGGCTGGCGCCGCTGCCAGCGCCGGTGGCGCATCTCGCCGTCTCGCCCGACGGGTCGCGGCTCGCCGCCGCGCTCGGCGGCACCGCCGGCATCCGCATCTGGGACGCCAAGACGGGCCGCCTGCTGGCCGAGGACGGCGCCTATCGGGGGCCCGCGCGCATGGTCGCGTTCGCGCGCGACGGCCGGCTGGTCTCGACCGCCGCGGATGGTCTGGTGCGCGTCTATGACGCCTCGGGGGCCAAGCGCGCCGAGGCGACCCCGCGGCGCGGGGCGCGGCCGTATGGCGTCGCAGTGTCGCCGGACGGCGCCCTGGCGGCGATCGGCTACGAGACCCACGTCGCCGTTGATGTGTTGCATCTTCAGACGCTTGCGACGGCTTTCGTGCCCGACCTCGCCGGACTGGAGGTGGCATCCCTGCCGGCGGTCGCCTGGGCCGCGGACGGCAAGGGCGGTGTCCAGCTCCACGCCGCCGGGGCCGGGCCACGCGGCGGTGTGATCCGGCGCTGGTCCGATTTCGGTCTTGGTCCGGCGCGCGACATCGCGGCGGCGCGGGATTCGATCGCCCACCTGCTGCCTTTGCCCGGCGGCGGGCTCGCCTACGCGGCGTCCGACCCCGGCTGGGGCCTGCTCGCGCCCGGCGGGGACATCGCGCAGCGCCCGCGGCCGCCGGCGGCTGATCCTCGCGCCGCACGCGGCACGCTGGCCGTCTCGCCGGACGGCCAGACCGTCGAATGGGCCGGTGCGACCGGCGCGCTGCGCTTCGAGGCGGCGTCGGCCCGATTATCACCGGCGGCAGGGCGCGGGGTGATGGCGGCGCGCACGGAGGCTGGCGGGCTTGCCCTCACCCACTGGCGTGACACCGCCCCGCCGCGGCTGAACGGCCAGCCGCTCACGCTCGGGCGCGGCGAGATCGCCCGCAGCGCGGCGGTCGCCGACGGCAGGGCGCTGATCGGCACCGACACGCATCTGAGGCTGTTCGACCGCAACCGGCGCGAACTGGCGGCGATCGCGACGCCGGGGGCGGTCTGGGCGCTTGCCGTTGCCGCCGATGCCTCGGTCGCGGTCGCGGCCCTCGGCGACGGCACGCTGCGCTGGTACGGGCTCGCGGACGAGGCGCCGCTCGCCGAGCGTGCCGCGCTCTTCGTGCATGCCGACGGCGCGCGCTGGGTGCTCTGGACGCCGGAAGGGTTCTTCGACCATGCCGGGGTGGGCGGGCAGGATCTCGTCGGCGTGCACCTCAACCGCGGCCGCGCCGAGGCGCCGGAGTGGGCGACCTTCGCGCAGGTCTATCGCGCCCTCTACGCGCCGGCCGTGGTGCGGGCGCGGATCGCGGGGGATGGCGGCCCCGCGGCCAACCGGCTCGCCGCCCTGGGCGATGTCCGGGCGGCGATCGCGCGCCAGCCGCGCGTCAGCCTGACCGGTGCGTGCGTGCCGGGGCCGGGCGAGTCCTGCGTGCGGATCGAGGGCACGACGGTGCCGCCCGGCGCGGCGACGGTGCGGATCGGGCTGACGCTCGAGGACCGTGGCCTCGGCCTCGGCCCGGTCGACCTGTTCGTCAACGGACGGAATTTCGGCCGCGCCGATCCGCGCGGCGAGACCCGCTTCGGGCTCGATATCGCGCTCGATCCCGGCCGCAACACGATCGAGGCGCGTGCGTGGGATGGCGCCGGGCGGCTCTACGGCACGAGCGCGCCGATGGTGCTGGAGGCGCCCGGCGAGCCGGCCGGCACGGGCCGGCTGTTCGTGCTGGCGATCGGCATCGACCGGCACCGCCTGGGCACGCTCGACCTGAAGTTCGCCGCCGCCGACGCGCGCAGCTTCGCCGACGGGATCGGGGCCGGTGCCGCGGGGCTCTACCAGGAGGTGCGCAGCACCGTGCTGCTCGACGACCAGGCAGGCCGCGCGGCGATCGTCGAGGCGCTGGAGCGGCTCGGCCGCGAGGTCGGCCCGAACGACACCTTCCTGATGTATCTCGCCGGCCACGGCGTCCGCACCGAGCCGGACGACCGCTTCCTGTTCCTCACCCACGACGTGGCCGATGCCTCGTCCTGGGACGCACTCCGCCCGGCCGCCATCACCGAGGACACGCTGGTCGGCCTGCTCGCCCGCATCCGCGCGCGCAACGGCTTCCTGTTCGTCGATACCTGCCACGCCGGCAAGGTGACGCTCGACCAGCTCGCCAATATCGGCCACGAGACCGGCCGCTTCATGCTGGCCGCCTCCTCCTCGGTGCAGGAGGCGCTCGACAGCTACGACGACCGCAACGGCGTGTTCGCCTACGCCGTTGCCGAGGCCCTGTCCGGCCGGGCGGCCCGTGACGACCGCGGCGTGATCACGGCACTCGCGCTTGGCGAGTATGTCGCAGCCCGGGTCAGCGAGCTCGCGCGCGAGAAGGGCCACGCCCAGGACGCGGTGTTCCGCACCGCGCGCCGCGACCTGCGGGGGTTTCCGGTCGCACGCGTCAGTCGCTGACGTGGGTGAGTGCGACCGCGTTCATTCTTTGTTCACTGGATGGCATTAAACCTGCAACACTGACGTCACGATCGGCCAGGATCGGCCGAGGGTGGGGAGGGGCGTCGATCTCGCAGGAGATGCCCCATGGCTCGCGTCCCGTTTGCCGCCTCCCTGATTGGCCTCGTTCTTCTCGCCGCGCCGGCCCATGCCGATCGCGATCCCTGCCCGCCCGCCGGCACGGTGGCGGTGCGCGATGACGGGTCGCGTTGGGTGTTTCTCGGGCAGGATGCCGAGGATGCGGGCATCTGCGTGGTGCAGATCGGCCAGCAGACCCGCAAGCTGCTCTACGGCCTCTGGACCCCGATCGGCCCCGACATGGACGAGGCGCGCGTCGCCCTCGCCCGGCT
>CALKJX010000333.1 GCA_937995555.1 uncultured Elioraea sp. | reverse complement strand
TGATCCTGATCGCCTGCGCGATCGGCGCCTTCACGGTGAACAACGCGGCGTTCGACCTTGTGCTGATGCTGATCTTCGGCGTGGTCGGCTACGTGATGAAGAAGCTCGACTATCCGCTCGCGCCGATGGTTCTGGCGCTCGTGCTCGGCAACCGCACCGAGCAGTCGTTCCGCCAGTCGCTGCTGCTGAGCGACGGCTCGCTCGGCATCTTCTTCGGCAACTGGCTGGTCGGCTCGATCATGGCGCTCGGGTTCCTGATGCTGTTCTGGCCCATGCTGGGGCGGCTGCGCGCCGCCGTGCTGGCGCTGCTCTCGCGCTGACGTTTCGGCGGCGGCCGAACTGCGCACCCAGCCGGGAGGCTGGCCGGGCCGTCCCATCCGGCCTAGGCTGGCACCATGGATGCCCAGACGCGCACCATCGTCTTCATCAACGCGGCGCATACGCTGACGCATTATGCGCTGCTGATCCTGCCGACCGCCGTGCTCGCGATGGGCGGAGCTTTCCCGGGGCTCGACTACGGCACCATCGTCACGCTGGGCACGGCGATGTTCGCGATCTACGGGCTTGGCTCCCTGCCGGTGGGGTGGCTCGCCGAACGCTACGGCGCGCGGGCGATGATGGCCGCGTTCTTCGTCGGCACGGGGGCGGCGCTGGTCGCCTCAGGCCTCGCGGTGGCGCCGATCACCTTCGCGGTCGCACTCGGGCTCGTCGGCGCGTTCCTGGCGATCTACCACCCGGTCGGCACGGCGCTGCTGGTGGACGTCGCCGGTCCGGGGGTGGGTCGAGCGATCGGCATCAACGGGGTGTTCGGCAATCTCGGCGTGTCGCTGGCACCACTGCTGACCGGCCTGATCGTCGCGCTGTTCGGCTGGCGCGCCGGATTCGTGCTGCCCGGCGCCGTGTGCCTTGCGATCGGGGTCGCGTATCTGCGCACCCCCGCCTCGGTGACGGCGGCGGCGCGGCGCGATGGCGCGGTGTTCCCCGACATCACGCGCGCGACCGCGATCAAGGCGTTCGTTGTCCTCACCGCGATCGCGGTGACCAACGGGCTGATGTTCAACGCGATCACCATCCTGCTGCCGAAGCTGCTGGAGGAGAGGCTCGCGGGCAGCGCCGAGGCGCTCGCCTTCATCGGGCTGATCGCGTTCGCGGTGTCGATCTGCGGCGCGGTGACGCAGTACTCGGTCGGGCGGCTCGCGGACCGGATCAGCCTGCGCGCGCTGTTCCTCGCCCTCGCGGCAAGCCAGATGCCGCTGGTGCTGGGGCTGACGCTGACGACGGGCTTGCTCACCGTGCCGTTCGCCGCGGCGACCATCGCGACCATCTTCGGCCAGGTGACGGTGAACGACGCGATGCTCGCGCGCACCGTACCGCCGGCCCTGCGCGCGCGCGCCTATGCGGTGCGGTTCTTCGTCGGCTTCATCGGCGCCGCGACCGCCTCGCCGCTGGTCGGGATGCTGCACGCGCGCACCGGCGACATGCAGGCGGTACTGTGGACGCTCGCCGTGGTGGGGCTGCTGACGGCCGGGTTCGCCGCGCTGTTCCCGCGGCTGGCGACGGCAACGGTGCCGCGGCCCGCGGCGGCAGAGTGAGGACACTGGGATGAGCTTCGATCTGGTGGTGCGCGGCGGCACGGTGGTGACCGCCGCGGGGCAGACGCGGGCCGATATCGGCGTCACGGACGGGCGGATCGTCGCCCTCGCCGAATCGCTGGACGGTGCGCCGCGCACGATCGACGCCGGCGGGCTGCTGGTGATGCCGGGCGGCGTGGACACGCATTGCCACATCGAGCAGCTCGAAGCGAACGGCACGGTGCACGAGGACAGCTTCGTCACCGCCTCGCGGAGCGCGTTCGCCGGCGGCACCACCAGCGCGATCTGCTTCGCGAGCCAGTTCAAGGGCCATCCGATCGGCCCGACGCTGGACGACTACCGCCGCCGTGCCCGGGCCGCGCTGATGGACTACAGCTTCCATCAGATCATCACCGACCCGACCGATCAGGTGATCGAGCGGGAACTGCCCGCGATCGTGGCGGCGGGTGTCCGCAGCTTCAAGGTGTTCCTCACCTACGATCCGCTGCACGTGGACGACGCGCAGTATCTCCGCGTGCTGGCGGCCGCACGGAAGCTCGGCGCCTTCGTGACCGTGCATTGCGAGAACTACCAGGCGATCCGGTTCATGACCGAGGCGCTGCTCGCGCGCGGCATGACGGCGCCGAAATACCACGCCTGGTCGCGCCCGCCAGTGGTGGAGCGCGAGGCGACGCATCGCGCGATCGCGCTCGCCGAGCTGCTGGACCAGCCGATCCAGGTGTTCCACGTCTCCTGTGCCGAGGCGGCGGAGGAGATCGCGCGGGCGCAGGCGCGAGGCGTGAAAGTGTGGGGCGAGACCTGCCCGCAATATCTCACGCTGACCGCTCAGCACATGGACCGGCCAGGCTTCGAGGGCGCGAAGTTCATGTGCAGCCCCTCCCCGCGCGACGAGGCGGAGCACGAGCGCGTCTGGGCCATGGTCAAGCGCGGCGTGCTGGACGTGATCAGCTCGGATCATTGCGGCTACTCCTACGAGGGCAGCGCCGGCAAGGGCCAGAATGGTCGCGATGCAACCTTCCGCGACATCCCGAACGGCATCCCGGGCCTCGCCGCGCGGCTGCCGATCGTGTTCAGCGAGGGCGTGTCGAAGGGTCGCATAACGCCCTCGGAGTTCGTCACACTCACGGCGACCAATCCGGCGCGCCTGTGCGGGCTAGCCCCGCGCAAGGGCACGATCGCGGTCGGTGCCGATGCCGATCTCACGCTCTGGGACCCGGCGAAGCGCATGACGATCACCAACGCGCTCATGCAGCACGCGATCGACTACACGCCCTACGAGGGGCTGGAGGTCGTCGGCTGGCCGGTCGCGACCATTCGCCGCGGCGAGGTGGTCATGCAGGACGGGCGTGTGCAGGCCGGGGAGAGGTCGGGCCGGTTCCTGCCGCGCGGCCCCTATGCGCTGACGCGTGGGCGCGGCGTGTTCGCCAACGGGTTCGATCCGGTCGGTTGACTGGGGCGCCGCGTCGTCCCTAGGCTTCGCGCCGAAGCGAAGGGGAGAGACGTCGTGGCGCGCAGCTACCTGAAGCGGGCCGAGCCGCTCGCACCGGGCGATCGGCGCGCGCTCGAGGGTCGGGTGCGCGAGATCCTCGACGACATCGCCGCCAACCGCGACGACGCCGTGCGCCGCTACGCCCGCCAGTTCGACAAGTGGGAGAGCGCGACGTTCCGCGTCTCCGACGACGCGATCCGCGCGGTCGAGCGCGCCCTGCCCGAGACCTTCAAGGAGGACTTCGCCTACGCGCATGCGAAGGTCACGGGATTCGCGCGGGCACAACGCGAGTCCATGCAGGAATTCGAGACCGAGATCGAGCCCGGCATCACGCTCGGCCAGAAGCTGATCCCGGTGGCGAAGGTCGGCTGCTACATCCCCGGCGGCAAGTACCCGCTGATCTCGGCCGCGATCATGTCGGTGGCGACCGCCAAGGTCGCGGGCGTTGGCCACATCATCGGCGCCGCCCCGCCGCGCGACGCGGACGGGATCTATCCGCAGACGCTCTACGCGTTGCACAAATCGGGCGCGGACGAGATCTACTGCATCGGCGGCGTGCAGGCGCTTGCGTCGATGGCCCATGGCTGCGTCGGGATGACGCCGCGCGACCTCATCACCGGCCCCGGCAACGCCTTCGTGGCGGAAGCGAAGCGGCAGCTCTTCGGCACCGTGGGCATCGACCTGCTCGCCGGTCCGACCGAGATCCTGGTGATCGCCGACGAAACCGCCGATCCCGCGCTGGTCGCGACCGACCTGCTGGGACAGGCCGAGCATGGGCCCGACAGTCCGGCCTGGCTGGTCACCACCTCGCGCCGTTTCGGCGAGCAGGTGCTCGCCGAGATCGCGCTGCAACTGAAGACGCTGCCGACCGCCGCGATCGCCGGCAAGGCGTGGGAGACGCTCGGCGAGATCATCGTCGTCGACAGCGACGAGGAGGCGGTCGCCGTCTCGGACGAGTACGCGCCCGAACACCTGGAGGTGCAGACCGCGCGCGACGACTGGTACCTGGCGAAGCTGACCAACTACGG
>CALKJX010000332.1 GCA_937995555.1 uncultured Elioraea sp. | reverse complement strand
GCGGCGCGCCGGTGACGCTGAGCACGCTGACCTCGCGCGCGCGATCGGCGCGCAGCGCGATCTCGATCCGCCGCTCGTCCTCGGCGCGCGCGGCCGCCCGGCGCACCCGCGCGGCGAGCGCGGCATCGGCGAGCCGCACCTCGTCGCCCTCGCGGATGATCGCCGCGGCCACGCCGGCCTCGGTCAGGATCGCGACGCGCAGCCCGGCTTCGGTCTCCTCGGCATCGGCGAGCCTCCCGGCGACCCCGCCCGCCTCGACGCGCTGGCCGCGCAGCGCGCGCAGCAGGGCGACGCGCGAGGCGAAATCCTCCGGGCGCAGCGGCAGGCCGCGGAATGCCTCGGTCGCGGTGTCGCGCGCCGGCAGGCGCACGCCCTCGACCGTGCCGACCGGGTCGAGCACGACCAGGCTCTTCAGCAGATCGTCGATGTCGGCAGTGGGTGCCCGCAGCACCACCGGCGCGTCGGCGGCGACGGTGCCGCGGCGTTCGATCTGCGCGAGCCCGGCATTGGAGAGCGTGACCGAGACGACCGGCAGTTCGGTCGCGGCGGCCGCGGTTGCGGCGAGGCCGAAGGCACAGGCAAGCCA
Source organism: uncultured Elioraea sp. (assembly GCA_937995555.1). Lineage (GTDB taxonomy): Bacteria > Pseudomonadota > Alphaproteobacteria > Acetobacterales > Acetobacteraceae > Elioraea. The sequence goes on along the minus strand of CALKJX010000332.1, from coordinate 6,332 downwards.
AAGGCGACGATGGCGCGAACCGGTCATGGCCGTCCTCCAGAGGGTGCCGCCCAGCCCGGGCTGCGAGGGCTGCGCCGCATGCTGTGCTGGAGGTCGATCCTATCGCGCCTGTCGCGCGTTCCCCTAGTCCCGCAGCGGGGCCGTGGCGTGATCCCGCTGACGGGCCGCCGAGCGGTTGGCATCAGCGCCCGCGCCACGTCGGATCAACGGGCTTGCACCCCACGGGTTCCTTGCGTCCTCAGAATGCCGCGCCGAGGCGGAGGAAGATCTGGTGGCGGTTGAAATCCGCGTTGTCGACGTTGGAATCCCGTTGCGTGAACCGATAGTCGCCGCCCACGGTCAGCTCGCGGGTCACGCGGTAGCGCAGCCCGATCGAGAGATCGACCTCGTCATCGACGCGGGCAACCTGGGCGAAATCACTGCGAACCACTGTGGCCCGGCCGATCACCGACAGGCGATCGATCAACAACTGCTCGACCCGCAACCCGAGCACCGAATAGACATAGGCTGGGCTTCCCGGCAACGTCGTCTCCTCGATGGAGCGGTCCAGGAACGCTGTCAGGCGTGTGCTTGCGGTTGCCTCCCAGCGCAACGACGCCGTAGCGGCCAAAGCTGTGACCGTCGAGAAGCGGGCGTCGCGATAGTTCTGCTGCATCAGTCCGACGAATGCCTCGCCAGTGAGATCGCTGCTGAACCGGAACTGAGCGCCGACGCCGGCGCGATACCCGGTCGAGGTGCGCTCGTAGCCGAAATCGTCGCGTGCATCGTCGTAGCGGCGATTGTCGCCCATCACCTCGACATAGGGTTGCACGAAACGGTCGCCGCGGTGGCGCACCAACACCCCGAATGTGTAGCGATTGCGGTCACGATCGCTGTTGTTGATCGGCCCGCCGGTGGACGGCACATCGTCGAAGGTGATGCGCTCGACCGCGCCACCCAGTCGCAGGGTGATGTCGCCGAAGCGCTGGCTCAGGCCAGCATAGGCCCGCCGCTCGTAATAGATTGTCGGCTCCGTCCCGGCGACGGCGTCCGGCGATGTGCGGTCCTCATGGTCGCGGAGCGCCAGCGCACCGATGTAGATCTGGGTCGCCTCGGTCGCGTCGATCCGTCCCTCGACGCTGCCGCGCCAGTCGATCGAGTCCTCGGCCGAGTAGCGCCGGTACCGTGTCACATCGATCTGGCCCTCGACCGTCAACGAGTGCCGCCCCCAGTCGCTTCCCAGCGTCACGGACGGCGAAATGACGCCGACGATGTCGCTGCGCGCCCCGCGGCGCGTCGCGAAGATGTTGCTGTCGTGGAATACGCCCGCCTGCAGATCGGGGTAGAGCATGAACGAGCCGATCCGGATGCCGCTCTGCGTCTCGGGCCGCTCCGCCGGGATCGTCGCGGCCGGGCCGACGGCCGGCACCGTTGGTGCAGCGCGCGGATCGGCTTCCGCGATGCGCGCGACCTCCTCGGCGACGGCGAGGCTGACCGCCGCGCGCGCCTGCTCCGGTGCCGCCGCGGCAATGCGCTGCACGATCGCGCGATACACCGGCAGGTTGGCGCCGAGGAAGCCCCGCACCGGGCCGGCGGCGGCGCGCGCCAGGGCCACTGCTGAGGTTCGATCGGCCGCCAGTTCGGGATTGGCCGCCAGCGCAGCGGCCAGGGCATCCAGCAACGCGACGGGGCCATCATCGGCCGCGCGCGCCAGCGACGTGGTGACCTCGGCGCCGACGCGCGACCACTGCGCCTCCGCGGACATGGCCGTCGCGCAGAAGGCGAGCGTCAGAACCATGAAACGAAGGGGAGACGTGCCGACCCGCCTGGGTTGCATGGAGCTGTAGGGCATGCCGCGGAGGCGCAGCGACCGCGCAGTCGGGACATACGCCTGGCGGCGGGCATACGCCTGGCGGCGGCGGGCAGGGATCGGGAGGATCGCATGGCGGCGGTCACTCGGGCGGCGGCCACCAGGGGGGCGGTCAGGGCCGCGGACCCGGGCCTCATCGCAGCCCGCCGGAGCGCGCCCGGCGTCACTACAGCCGCACGGGCGAAGTGCTCGGCGGCGGCGTCTCGCTGCCCGGCAGCACGATCGGCGGCGGCGACGGCGGTGAGCATTTCCTGCACCGGAATGTCGGGTCATGGAGCATCGACAACCGGGTGCTGCGGCGTTGAGGCCAGTGCAACACCCCACATCCGAGCGAGTGGGACCTGATGCGGCGGTGGCTGGTGGGGCACCGACACGCACAGCACGCTTCCCCACCCTGAACACCTGAGGATCGAACGATGCACGGCATCCGGTTCAAGACGACACTCTCCGGCCTTCTCGGCGGCGCCGCGTTGAGCGTGCTCGCCGCCACCATGGTGTTCGCGCCGGTTGCGGCCGATCTCGGCGGCGGAGCGGCCTATGCCCAGGGCCATGGCAGCCCGCAGGGCGGACAGGGCTTCCGGGGCGGCGCCGGGGGCAGTGGCGGTGCCGGTGGTGATCGCGCCACCACGCCTCAAGCCGCCCAGCCGACATCCCCCGGCCAGCGCGGCCCCTCGCCTGACAGTGACGCGCGCGGGCCGCGCTATGGTGGCGGCGACCAGGGCCAGCGCCCGCCGCCGGGCACGCGCGGCGGCCGTCCGGTCTGGGCGCAGGAGGGCATTCCGGAAGTCGAGCTCGGACGCCTCAGCGTCGTGCGCGCGCCCTCGCACGTGATCGAGCGTGCGCTGGCCGAGGTGCTGACCAACTGGTCCACCATCGGCTCGACGGTCCTGACGCTGACCGCGCCCGGACAGCCGACCCTGACGATGACGGTCGCGCAGCTCTACTCGCTGCCGGCCGATCAGTTCGCGAACATCGTCAAGACCGACTACGATTCGATCACGCGCATCGACTCGCCGCTCGAGAACCTGGCGCTGTTCCAGGACATCCGCGTCGACGGCACGACCCAGCTCACCGGCGTGACGCCGGCGAGCGCGATCGACCTGGCGGCGATCCTGCTCGGCTCCGCGTCCGACAAGACCCTGCCGATCACCACCGACACCGTGCTGGCCGTGAACATCATCCTCCAGCTGCCGACGCTCTCGGCGACGGATCTTGCGGCCCTCGCGGCGGGTGCCGAGGCGGTGCGCGCGGCCATCCTCGAAGGTCACGAATGATCGACTGATTGCTTATCCGAACGATACGGGACGGGGGCGCGGAGGCGCCCCCGTCGTGTCTTGCGAACATCCCCCAAGCCGGTCCCAGCACTCGTCGCCGCCCTGCGGCAGCGCGTGCTTGGCGATCCGCTCGCTCGGCGTGCGCGGGAAGGACGCGACGAAGGCGATGTAGCGCGGCGTCTGGTAGGGCGCGAGGCGCTCGGCCAGCCAGCGCGCGAACTCCGGCGCCGTCAGCGTCGCCCCCGGGCGGCGCTGCACGAACAGCTTGATGTCCTGCTCGCCGATCTCGGCGGGCACGCCGATCATGGCGCAGGCCGCGACCGCGGGATGCGCGGCCGCGACGTGCTCGACCTCCCAGGCCGAGACGTTCTCGCCGCGGCAGCGCACGCAGTCGGCGAGGCGGCCGGCATAGACGAGGTTGCCGGCGGCGTCCCAGGCGCCGAGATCGCCGGTGTGCAGCGCGCCGTCGCGCAGCGCCGCCGCGGTGGCCTCCTGGTCGCGGAAATAGCCGGGAAAGAGCGCACCCGGCAGGCGCGTGCGCACGACGATCTCGCCACGCTTGGCCTCGCGCCCTTCGGCATCGCAGAGCGTCACCGAGAACCACGGCACCGGCCGGCCGATCGCGCCCGGCGTGCCGTCCGGGTTCCACGTGGTGATGCTCGAGGCCTCGGTCATGCCGTAGCACTCGCGCAGCGTGACGCCGAAGCGGGCCTCGATCGCGCGCCAGGCATCGGCCGGGCAGCCCGCCCCCCAGGCGACGCGCACGCGGTGCGCGCGCTCGTGCGGCCCGGGCGGCTGCGCCATCAGCATCTGCAGGATGCCGCCCAGATAGTGGATGTGCGTGGCGCCGGCCGCTGCGGCGTCGTGCCAGAAGCGGCTCGCGCTGAAGCGCGGCACGAAGGCGAGTTCCACGCGCCGCAGCAATGGGGCGACGATGAGCTGCGCGCCGCCGATGTGATAGAGCGGCTCCCACACCAGCATCACGTCGCCGTCCGCCACGCCGGAGACGATCGCCACCGCCTCGCCGGCGAGCCGCAGCATCCGGTGCGTGACGATCACGCCCTTCGGGCGGCCGGTCGTGCCGGAGGTGTAGAGGATGCCGAACGGCGCGTCGGCCGGCGGGGCAGCGGAGTCGAAACGATCCGTCATCGTGAGCCAGGCCCGCACCTCCGGCGCGGCGGCGTCGAGCACCGGCACGTCGGACAGCACTGCACCGCTCTCCGCGATCACCGGCAGCAGGTCGGTCTCGGCGAGGACGAGACAGGGCTCGGCGTGGTCGAGCACGTGACGCAGGCTCGCCCCCCGCGCCTGGGCTTTCAGCGGCACCCAGACCGCGCCGAGCGCGGCCAGCGCATGCAGCAGCGCGAGCGGAAGTGGCCCGTTGCGCAGCATCGCCGCGACGCGGCTGCCCGGCGCCACGCCACGCCGCGCGAGTCCGCTCGCAACACCGTCCGCCATGCGCTTCAGCGCGCCGAAGGTGACCGGCGCGCCGTCGATGCGCGCGAACACGCGCTCCGGCTCGGCGGCCGCGGCCATGCGGAACCGCGTCAGGAACCCGTCCTCGGTATCGGGGATCATGGCGTCAGCGATCGGGTCCGCCGTGCCGCCCGCCGCGCGCATCGAGGAAGCGCTGCATCGTTGTCGCCGGCTCGTCGGTGGCGTAGGCCTCGCGGTGGAAGCGGATCGCGGCATCGATCGCCTGGCGGAAGCCGGGCTCGGTCATCTCGCGGAGCCACGCCTTGGTCAGCCGGAGCGCGGTCGGCGGCTTGCCGGCCAGCTCCCCGGCGAGCGCAAGCGCGGTGTCCATCACCGCCTCGCGCGGCACCAGCCGGCTGATCAGGCCGATCGCATGCGCCTCCTCCGCCGGCATCATCCGTCCGGTCAGCGCGAGGTCGGTGGTGCGCGCTTGCCCCAGAATCTCGCGCATGATCCAGGGGCCGGTGATGCTCGCGAAGCCGGAGGTGATCTCGGGCTGGCCCAGGGTGACGCCGGGGTGGCCGACGCGCAGATCGCCGAGCAGCGCCACCTGGAAGGCCGAGCCGGCGGCGAGCCCGTTGAGCGCGATCACCAGCGGCTTGGTGAGCGCGCGGAGCAGGCCGTAGAGCCGTTCCCACTCGCGGATCCACGCCTCCGCGCCGTCGGGGTCGAAGGTCTTGCTCTCGTTCAGATCCTGGCCGGCGCTGAAGGCCCGCTCGCCGGCGCCGGTCAACACGATTGCGCGGATCGCCGCGTCGCGCTCCATCGCCTCCAGCGCCGCGACCAGCCTGTCGCGCATCGGCCGGTGCCAGGCGTTCAGCACCTCCGGCCGGTTCAGCGTGATCACGCCGATCGCGCCATGCGTGCGGGTGAGGACGAAGTCGTTCATGCAGGTCCCTGGGGTCGGGGGCGTCTCGGGAGCCTTGGCGCGGCGGCCGGGGTCGTCAACGCCGTCCGGCGCGCGCTCGCCGTGAGGCCGCCGGCATGCTACCTCCCCACCCCGATGATCATCGGCCTCGGCAGCGACATCTGCGACATCCGCCGGATCGAGGCGACGCTCGCCCGCTACGGCGCCCGCTTCACCGACCGCGTCTTCACCGAGGGCGAGCAGGCCAAGGCCGATCGCCGGGCCGCCCGCGCGGCCACCTACGCCCGCCGCTTCGCCGCCAAGGAGGCCTGCGCCAAGGCGCTCGGCACCGGCCTCCGCCACGGCGTGTTCTGGCGCGACATGGAGGTGGTGAACCTGCCCTCCGGCCAGCCGACGATGCGGCTGGCGAACGGTGCGGCCGCCCGCCTCGCCGCGATCACGCCGCCCGGAATGGCGGCGCAGATCACGGTCACGCTCACCGACGAACCGCCCTATGCCCAGGCGATCGTCATCATCACCGCCGTGCCGCGCGGCTGAGCCCGGCTTGCTTGACAAGCCTCCCCCCACCGGGCAAGTCCGCGGCGTCGCAGCGCCTGAGACCAAGGGCGCCCAATCCTTGCAGGCCCCCGGACCCTCCATGGCGAAGCGCAAATCGGGCGGCTGGCTCGAGACGATCAAGACCGTCGTCTATGCCGGCCTGATCGCGATCGGCATCCGCACGGTCGCGTTCGAGCCGTTCAACATCCCCTCGGCCTCGATGGTGCCCACCCTGCTGGTGGGCGACTACCTGTTCGTCTCCAAGTACTCCTACGGCTACTCGCGCTTCTCGATGCCGTTCTCGCCCCGGCTGTGGGAGGGACGGATC
>CALKJX010000331.1 GCA_937995555.1 uncultured Elioraea sp. | reverse complement strand
CGACGAACGTCGACGGCGTGCTGCCCCCGGCCGAGCCGGCCAGGGCCGCACCCGCCGGCGCCGAGCCCGCCGCGCGGTGAGCGCGGGGGCGACCACCGACGCCGCCGGCATGCCGGCGGCGTCGCTCGCGCATCTGCCGCTGCCACTGTTCGCGGCCCCGATGGGGCTCGGCGGCCTCGCCCTCGCCTGGCGCCAGGGCGCGGCCGTCTTCGGCCTGCCGGGCGCGGTCGGCGAGGCGGTCGCCGCACTCGCGCTCGCCGCCTTCGTCGCGGTCGCGCTCGCCTACGCGGCGAAGGCGCTGCGCCACCCGGCCGCGACCGCGGCCGAGCTCGCCCATCCGGTGCGCGCCGTGTTCGCCTCGGCCGCCACAGTGGCGCTGATCATCGCCGCGCTGGTCGTGCTGCCCTGGTGGCGCGAGGCGGGCACCGTGCTGCTGGCGGCGGGAGCGGCGGCGCATCTCGCCGTCGCGGTCGCCCTGCTCGCGCGCTGGATCGCGCACCCGACCGAGATCGCCCATGCCGCGCCGACCTGGCTCATCCCGCTGGTCGGCAACATCCTCGTCCCCCTGGGCGCCGTGCCGGCCGGCTGGCCGGAGCTGGGCTGGCTGTTCTTCGGCCTCGGCGTCGGGCTCTGGGTGTTCGTCACGCCCCTCCTGCTCTACCGGCTGATCTTCCACCCCGACCTGCCGCCGCGGCTCCTGCCGACGCTCGCGATCCTGCTCGCGCCGCCCTCGGTCGGGATGCTGTCCTGGCTGGCGCTGACCGGCGGCGGGCTAGATCCGGTGGCGCGGGTGCTGTTCGGGCTGGCGGTGTTCTTCGCCCTCGCGCTGGCAGCACTCGCGCCGCGGGTCGCGCGCCTGCCGTTCTTCCTCTCCTGGTGGGCCTATACCTTCCCGCTTGCCGCCTTCGCCGCCGCCGGGGCGCGCTACGCCGCGGCGATCGGCGGGGCGCTGGCGGCGATCGCGGCGGTCGCGCTGCTGGCCGCGGCGAGCCTCATGGTGGCGCTGGTCGCCGCCTGCACGCTCCGGGCGCTCGCGCGCGGCGATCTCCTGCGGCCGGAGTGATCAGCCGAGCGCGGCCTGTACCCAGCGCGCCCAGGCGAGCACCGCGGCATCGTCGCCGTGCCTTCCGACGATCTGGATGCCCAAGGGCAGCCCGTGCGGGCCGAGCCCCGCCGGCACGGTCACGCAGGGCACGCGCAGCGTCGTCCAGAGGTAGTTGAACGCCGGATCGCCGGTCCAGCCGATGCCCTCCGGCGCCTCACCCGGCGCGGAGGGCGTCACCAGCACATCCACCCCCTCCAGCGCCGGGGCGAAGGCCAGCATGCAGCCCTGCGCCACCTTCAGCGCTTCGTCGAGGCGTTCGGGCGGCCAGGCGAGCGCCGGCAAGTGTTTCTCCTTCAGCCCTGCCGAGAGCAGCGGCAACTGGGTGGTGAGCTCCCAGCCCAGCGCGCGCGCGGTCTCGGCGGTCATGATCGTCGGATGCGCCTCGACCAGCGCGGTGAACGCGGCGGGAAGTTCACGCTCGGTCACGGTCGCGCCGGCGCGGTTGAGCGCCGCGGTCACATCGCCCCAGAGCGCATGGGTCTCGGGCTGGGCGGCCGGCCAGGACGGCGAGCGGCAGAGGCCGATGCGCGGCGGCCGGCTTGGCGCGACGTCCGGGTCGCCGAGCTGCCGGCCGGCCACCGCCCCGGCGAACAGCGCGCAATCCGCCACCGACCGCGCCATCACCCCGATCGTGTCGAGGCTGTGCGACATCACCTTCATGCCGGCACGCGAGATCATGCCGAAGGACGGCTTGTAGCCGACGATGCCGCAATAGGCGGCCGGGCGGATGACGCTGCCCGCCGTCTGGGTGCCGAAGGCGAGGGGGATCATGCCATCCGCCACCGCCGCCGCCGAGCCGGAGGACGAGCCGCCCGGGGTGTGCGCGAGGTTGAGCGGGTTGCGCGTGGGCCCCGGCGCGCGCACGGCGAACTCGGTGGTGACGGTCTTGCCCATCACGACCCCGCCGGCGTGCCGCGTCCAGGCGACCGCCGCGGCGTCGGCGCGCGGGCGGAACCCGGCATAGATCGGGCTGCCATAGCCGGTCGGCAGGTCGGCGGTGTCGAGCACGTCCTTCACGCCGACCGGGATGCCGCCGAGCGGGGCCGCCGGATCGGCCTTGCGCGCGGCCGTACGCACGGCATCCGGCACATGCGCGACGAAGGCCCGCACCGCCGGGTCGCGCGCGGCGATCCGCGCCAGGCACGCCTCCGCCAGCGCCTCCGGTGTCAGGCGGCCGGCGGCCATCGCCGCCCGCGCCGCCGTCGCGGTCAACCGCCACGCCTCATCCATCGTGATTCCCCCACCCCTGCCGTCGGACCTGCCGGCATACGTAAGCGTGCGCGCGCGGCGCGCCCGACGCAACCCTCCGCTCGCCGAATCTCCCGTGGCGGAAGCGGCGCGCGCGCGCCATGCTGCGTGGGTGCACGCAGAGGTTCGCATCCATCCCGGCCCGGCAGGGGCCCTGCTCTACGAGGTCCCGCTCGGCCCGGAATCCCTCCCGGCGGTGGAGTCGCGCGACCTGATCGGCGCCTGGGACGCTGCGCGCGAGGCGGCCGAGCGCGAGGACTGGGGCGAGGCGCGGGCGGTGCTGTTCCGCCGCGAGGGCGGCACCGCCACCGAACTCGTGATCGCGGATGCCGATGCGCGCTGCTGGGCCGCTGCGGTCGATCACGCGGTCGGGCTCGACACGCTCTATGGTTTGGCGCTGTGTTTCCGGCTGCTCGGGCTGATCGAGCTGCTCGCCACCTGCCCCTGGGCGCGCGGGCTGTTCGACGTCTCGCCCGACGGCACCACGCTGCACCCCGCCCTGCTTGCCGCTGCGGCGCGGGCCCCGCTCGAGGCCGACGGGCGGTTCGATCATGCCGGGATTCGCCGCGCCCTGGCCACGCGGCTTACGGGGTCTGTCCGATGATCCGTCTTCTTGCCCTGCTTGGCCTCGCGCTGCTGGCCGCCTGTGCCCGCCCTGAGCCGCAGGCGCGGCCGGAGGCCTCGATCGAGGCCGCCTGCCGGGCCGAGGCGGAGCGGATGATGATGACGCGTACGCGCGCCGATCGGCCGCGGCTCGATGAGCTCGAATCGCGCATCAGCGGCGGCGGGTTCGAGGCGCAGCGCATCCGCACCACCGAGCTGCTCGACCGTGACCGGCTGTATCGCGAGTGCCTCGGCCGGGTCTCGGCCGGCCAGGCGCCCGCCGGCGCGCCCGCGCCGACCGCGCCGGTGCAGGTCCGTCAGTAGGCGGTCCGCCAGCGCCGGGTCGGGGTCACGTCGAGCCCGAGGGCGAGCAGCACCTCGTAGGCGAGCACCAGGCTCAGGATGGCGACCAGCCAGATCAGCCCCCAGCGCAGCACCGGCTGGCCCTGGCGCAGCCTGGCCCCCATGCCGGGCAGCACCAGCGCGAGCGCGCCCGCGGCCCAGATCAGCCCGATGATCTGCCAGGTCTCCATCCCGTCCCTCCTGCCGCGCGGAGCATAGATCATGGACCCCGCGATCACCTTCCACGGGGCGGCCGGCACGGTCACGGGCTCGTGCCTGCTGATCGAGGCCGGGGGCGCGCGGCTGCTGGTCGATTGCGGCCTGTTCCAGGGGCCGAAGACGGTCAAGGCGCTGAACTGGCGCCCGTTCCCGTTCGAGCCGCGCGCGATCGACGCGGTGGTGCTGACGCACGCGCATATCGACCACGCGGGGCTGATCCCGCGCCTGGTGAAGGAGGGGTTCCGCGGCCCCGTGCACGCGACCGTGGCGACGGTCGATCTCT
>CALKJX010000330.1 GCA_937995555.1 uncultured Elioraea sp. | reverse complement strand
CTGCTACTGGTTCCACCGCACCGCGATCGGCCATGCGGTCGGCTCGGAGGTACAGACCGACATCACTTGGCACGGCGAGCGCGCCGCCTGGTTCGTCAACAACATGATGAGCCAGGGCGCGGTGCTGATCGACGCCGACGGCGTCGTGCGCATGCGCTGCAGGGAGTAGCGACCGCATCGCTTCGCCCTGCCCCTCTCCCGCCGTGCGGGAGAGGGGCAGGGGAGCGGGTCCTCGCATCGTCCGTCCGCTGGAGTTCCCCCGATGACGCTCTCCGCCCTCGCGCTCTGCTCGCGCGCGCTGATCAAGATCGGCGCTGCGACCATCGCCTCGTTCGACGAAGGCACTGCCGAGGCCGAGGTCGCCGCGAATCTCTACCCCTCCGTGCGCGACGCGCTGCTCTCGGCCTATCCCTGGAGCTTCGCCACCGCCCAAGCCTCGCTGCCGCGGCTCGCGGCCGTGCCCATGGCCGACTACGCGCACGCCTTCCAGCTCCCACCGGATTTCCTGCGCGCGCTCTCCGCCGGGCGGGGCGGGCAGGGCCGCGGCGTGCCGTACCGCATCGCCGAGAACCGGCTGCACGCCGATCCGGCCGAGATCGTGCTCACCTACATCTTTCGGCCGCCCGAGCAGTCCTTCCCGCCGTTCTTCGACGGCGCGCTCATCGCGCGCCTCGCCGCCGAGTTCGTCATCCCGCTGACCGAGAACACGGCGCGCGCCGAGCTGATGTTCAAGCTCGCCGAGGCCGAATTCCGCGCCGCGCGGCTCACCGACAGCCAGCAGGACACCCCGCTCGCGATGCAGGACTTCTCGCTGATCGGGGCGCGCGGCTGAGATGTCCGCCATCCGCCGGATCAAGACGAGCTTTGCCGCCGGCGAGCTCTCCCCGGAGCTGCTCGGGCGGGCGGATCTGCGCGCCTACGAGAATGGCGCGTCCCGGCTCACCAATGTCTTCATCCTGCCGACGGGCGGCGTGCGCCGCCGTCCTGGCCTGCGCCATCTCGGCGTACTTCCGGGCCGGGCGCGCCTGATCGCCTTCGAGTTCTCGACCGAGCAGACCTACCTGCTGGTGCTGACCGATCGGCGGCTCGGCGTCTGGCGCGGCGACGTCGAGGTCGCCTCGATCGCAACACCCTGGACCGAGGCTCAGCTTGCGCAGCTCGGCTGGACCCAGAGCGCCGACACGCTGCTCGTCGTGCATCCCGAGGTGCCGCCACAGCGGATCACCCGAACCAGCCACACCACCTGGTCGATCGCGCCGTGGACGTTCAGCGCCGAGCCCTATCACCGCTTCGCCCCTGCCGAGGTGACGCTCAGCCCGTCGGCGACCACGGGATCGACCATCCTCACGGCATCGGCGTCGATCTTCAGCGCCGGCCATGTCGGCGTGATCTTCAGGATCGGCCGGAAACGGGTGCGCATCGATGCGCTCAACGATCCCGCCTCCGCGGTCGCGACCGTCATCGACACGCTCGCGGCCACCGGCCCCACCCAGGACTGGGACGAAGCGGCCTTCTCCGCCGCCCGCGGCTGGCCGGCCAGCGTCTGCTTCCACCAGGACCGGCTGGTGATCGGCGGCTCGCGCGACCTGCCCAACCGGCTCTGGCTGTCGCGCACCGGCAACCTGTTCAACTTCGACCTCGGCACCGGGCTCGACGATCATGCGATCGAGTTCGCCCTGATGTCCGACCAGGTGAACGCGATCCGCGCCGTGTTCTCGGGGCGGCATCTGCAGGTGTTCACCTCCGGCGCGGAGTGGATGGTCTCGGGCGACCCGCTTACCCCGGCGAACATCCAGCTCAACCGCCAGACCCGTGTCGGTTCGATGGTAGAACGGACGATCCCGCCGGTGGACGTCGACGGCGCGACGATCTTCGTCAGCCGCTCCGGCCGGTCGGTGCAGGAGTTCGCCTACACCGATGTCGAGCAGGCCTACCAGGCCGCGGACCTCGCGGTGCTGGCGCGCCACATCGTCGCGACACCCGTGTCGATGGCCTACGACCATACGCGGCGGCTGCTACACCTCGTGATGGCGAGCGGCCGGATGGCGACGCTGACGCTGTTCCGCGCCGAGCAGGTCACGGCCTGGACGCAGCAGGAGACCGAGGGTGCGTTCCGGGCCGTCGGCGAGGTCGACGGCGCGGTGTACGTCGTGGTCGAGCGCGATGGTACGCATCGGCTCGAGCGGTTCGACGAGGCGCTCGGCGTCGATGCCGGCATGACCGGCTCGCACCCGGGCGGAGCGACATCGTGGTCGGGGCTCGACCATCTCGAAGGACGGAGCGTTCTCGTGGTCGCCGACGGGGCGCCGCGCGGGCGCCAATCGGTGAGCGGCGGCTCCGTGGTCACCGATCTGCCGGCGCGCAGCGTGCAGGCGGGCCTCGGCTACACGCATGTGATCGAGCCGCTGCCGCCGGAACTGATGACTCAGTACGGCGGACGGACCGGCCCGGTCCGCCTCGTCTCGATCACGTTCCGGCTGCTCGAAACGGCTGCGCTCGCGGTCGATCTCGGCCGCGGGCCCGAGGCGGTGCCCTTCCGCCGCCTCGGCGCGCTCATGCTCGATGCCGCGCCGCCGACATTCACCGGCGACAGGACCATCCGCGCGCTCGGCTGGCGGCGCGACACCACGCGGCCGCTCTGGCGCATCGAGGGCGATGTGCCGCTGCCGCTGACGCTGCTCTCCGTCACCACCGAGATGAGGCTGAACTCCTGATGGCACAGCTCGTTCCCGTCGCATCGCTGCTCACCGGCGTGGTCGGACTTGTCGGTGCGCAGCAACAGGCCCAGGCGCAACGGCGCCAGCAGGCGGCGATACAGGAGAACCGGGAGGCGCAGCTCAAGGTCGCCAACCAGGAGGCCGCCCGCCAGCGCCGCGAGATGCTGGCGCGCACGATCGCGTCCACGCGCGCGCGGCTCGCCGCGGGCGGCGTCAGCGCCGGCGAGGGCTCGGGCGCCGCCCTGCTCTCCGGCCTGGAGGAGGAAGCCGAGGCACGCGATGCCGCGAGCGACCGGCAGTTCGCGCTGCGCGTCGCCGCCGGACGGCGCAGCCTGCTCGACGACCAGCTCAACCTCGGCCAGTTCCTTCGCGTCGGCTCGCAGCTCGCGACCGGCTTCTCGTCGAGCTTCCGCTCGCTCCTCAACCTCTGACTGGGCCCAACGATGTCCGAGCATATCATCATCGGCGATGTCGCGCCGCGGGTGCAGTACGTCGCCTCGGGCGCGCAGACCGGCTTCACCTTCCCCTTCCCGATCTTCAAGAGCGCTGATCTCGAGGTCTTCCTGGACGGTGCAAAGCAGTCTGGCGGCTTCACCGTCACGGGCGCAGGACAGTCCGCAGGCGGGACGGTCACGTTCAGCGTCCCACCGACCGCGGGCACGCTCGTCACGCTGCGCCGCCGCCTCGTGCTGCAACGCACGAGCGACTTCCAGGAGAACGGCGAGCTTCGCGCGCGCGTGCTGAACGACGAGCTCGACTACCTGATCGCCGCGCTCCAGCAGGTGGCCGACGATCTCGGCCGCGCGCTTCAGTTCGGCCCGACCGATGCGGGCGCGGCGCCGGTGCTGCCCGTGCGCGCAGCGCGCGCATCGCGCCTGCTCGGCTTCGATGCGGCGGGCGGGTTGCAGCTGTACCCCGCCGAGGTCGGCACGACCCAGGGCCTGTTCCGCCAGGACGGTGCCGGCGCGGTGCCGCGCACGATGCAGGACAAGTTCACCGAGGCCTTTTCGGTGGCCGATTTCGGCGCTGCCGGCGACGGGCTGGTGGACGACACGGACGCGATCCAGACCGCCTTCAACGCTGCCGCCGCACTCGGCCGCACCGTGCTGGTCCCGGAAGGAAGCTTCCGCATCGTGCGCGGTGTAACGCTGCCCGGCGGCGCGGCCGGCCTGATCATGCGCGGGCGACTAGTTGCGGAGCAGGCCGAGCCGGGTCCGGCGCTCACTCTCGGTGACGGCGGCGCGGTGCGCAACGGCGAGAAGCTCTACTGGGGCATCCGGGTGGTGCGCGCCAGCCTCTCCGACTGGCTCGACGAGCGCGACATCGGCGTGCGCGTGTGCAACGTCGATACGAGCCTGATCCACATCGCCGAGGCGCGCAACTTCACGATCGGGGTGCAGACGCTCGGCGACGAGCGCGGGGTCGAGGACAGCAGCTTCATCCTCGGGCGGTTGGTGGACAACCGGATCGCGCTCGACATCCGCTGCCGCACCGCGGCGGGGTGGAACGCCTCGGTGCGCTATCACGGCGGGCACTTCGCCGTCAGCTCCGCGACCTGGCCCGCGCTCGACCGGTTCGGCGTGCGCCTCTCCGCCGAGCCCGGGGCCTATCGCGCGCACAACCGCCATGTGTTCGACGCGCCGAACTTCGAGCTGCGCCAGCACGGTACGAACATGGCGATCCCCTTCCTGGTCGAGGTCGACAGTCGCGCGGTGATCGCGCGCGACATGCGCATGGAGGGCTGCTCGCCGATCGTCGCGCGTCATCTCGGCAATGCGCAGGACCATCTCTACGACATCGCGTGGGCGAGCCAGGGCTATCTGCTCGACGTCGAGTACGGCGCGGCGGTCACCCGCGCCGGGGCGGTGCTGCGCACGCGCCATCAGGCGGGCGCGCATGTCGAGGCGACACGGCTGATCGGCAACGTGCCGAACCTGCGCGCCGCGGCGTTCCGCTGGACACCGGGCCAGACCGGCTTCGACCAGCTCGCCTGCGTCAGCGCCAGCGTCTCCGGCTCGCCGACGCGGATCGAGGATTTCGCCTTCCCGGGCCTGTCCGGCTACACGCCGACCGCACGAGGCGTCACCATGACGGCGGCGCGCGGTCTCGGTTTCGTCGTCGACACGCGCGCCTGCCGCGATTTCGCGCTCGCGGTTGATGCCGACGCGCCGCGCCTGTTCGTGCAGTGCTTCAATGCCACCGGCGCGTTGCTGACCGACAGCGCCGGCGTGATGGCGCGCGCCTCGGGCCAGTCGCTGGTCTGGAACGCGACCGCGCGCTGGTGGCAGGGCTCGGCCGACATGACGGATGCGGGCCTGACCCGGCTGCAGGCCATTCGCCTCGCCGCCGAAGTCGCGACCGCGATCGTCGGCATCTGCCGCGTGGACCAGGACTACGAAGCGCGGGCCCTCAGGCTCTACTGCGAACCGCGCCACGCTCCGGCGCTGCTCTACGGCCTGCCGAACCTTCCGCATGGCAGCCGCGAGCTGGTCGCCGAAGCCGCCTGGGATCCGCCCAGCATCGCCGCCGGCGCGACCGCGCAGTTCAACATGACCGTGCCGGGCGCGAGCCCGGGCGACCTCGTGCAGGCGTCGTTCTCGGTCGCGACCACGGCGATCCTGTTCCTCGCCACGGTCGGCGCGGCGAACACGGTGACGGTCGTGGCCTGGAACCGGGCCGGTTCCGCCATCGACCTCGCGGGAGGCACGCTGCGGGTCCGCGTGACCAAGGCGTGAGCCGGCTCAAGGGCCTCGTCGCCGCTCAGGTGGATCAGGCGATCGAGCGCGCGATCGCCTCCTACCAAACCTTTGCGCAGGCCGAGCCGCAGAGCACCGACCCGAAGGAGTTCGCCGCCCACCACGCCGCCTGCAAGGCCGCACTCGCGCATCTCGACCTGCTGCTGAAGATCGCCCGCATCACCGAGACCCCCGCGCCCGGCACCGGCGACACGCCCGATGACCGGCTCGCGACGTTGGCCGTGGCGCGTGAGGCGGTCGGTGCCATCGCGGGTGATGAGGAGGAGGAATGAACGACCCGATCGAGATCCGCTTCCCCGAGTTCGTCTGGATCTGGAACCGGCTGAACAACCACACGACGCCCGCGCACCACCTGCGGATCGCGCGCTGGCTCGGCCATGCGTGGCGCCGCAACGAGACGCGCCTGCTGCTGATGTGCTTCCGCGGCGCCGGCAAATCGACGGTGGTCGGGCTCTACTGCGCGTGGCTGCTTGCGAACCGGCCCGATCTGCGGCTGATGGTGCTGTCGGCGGAACAGTCGCTCGCGACACGGATGGTGCGCAACGTGCGCCAGATCATCCGCCGCCATCCGTTCTGCCGCCACCTGCATCCGCGCCACGGCGGCGAGTGGGCGGCCGACCGGTTCACCGTCAACCGCCCCGGCACCTCGCGCGACCCGTCGATGATCGCGCGCGGCATCGGCGGCAACATCACCGGCAGCCGGGCGGACGTGGTGATCTGCGACGACATCGAGGTGCCCGGCAACAGCGACACCGCCGAGAAACGGGCGGAGCTGCGGGCGCGGCTCGCCGAGATCGAGTACATCCTCGTGCCCGGCGGCACGCTGCTCTATATCGGCACACCGCACACGCCCGACACGATCTACCAGACCGAGAGCAAGCCGGGCCAGCCGCCCGCCCATCTGGCCGGCTTCAGGAAGCTCGTGATCCCGCTGGTGGATGCGGAGGGGCGCTCGGCCTGGCCGGACCGGTTCGGTGACGAGAAGATCGCCGAACTGAAGACGCGTGTCGGCCCGCGCTCCTTCGCCGCCCAGATGCAGCTCGAGCCGCAGCCGCCCGAGGACGCCCGGCTCGACCCCGCTGACCTGATGCCCTACGACGACGAGCTCACGCTGCATATGGCCAATGCCGGGCTCAGGCTGCTGCTCGGCGATCGTGCGATCATCTCGGCGAGCGCGTTCTGGGATCCGGCCTTCGGCGTGCCCGGCGCGGGCGACCGTTCCGTCTTCGCGGCCGTGTTCCTCGACGCCGACAACCACCACTACCTGCATCGCGTCGCCTATCTCACGCATGATCCCGCCGGCGGGACGGATGCCGCCACGCAGCTCTGCCGGCAGGTGGTGCGGCTTGCGGCCGAGCTGCACCTGCCGTCGCTGACGGTCGAGAACAACGGGCTCGGCCGCTTCCTGCCGGGACTGCTGCGCGCCGAGATGGCGAAGGCGCGCGTGCCCTGCACGGTGCTGGAGAAGGCGAGCACGCGCGGCAAGGCCGAGCGCATCCTGGCCGCGCTCGAGCCGTTGCTGGCTGCGCGCCGGCTGTGGGCGCATCGCAGCGTGTTCGCGACCCCGCTGATCGCCGAGATGCGCGAATGGCGCCCGACCGGCTCGAAGGGCGCGCACGACGACGGACTCGATGCCGTGGCCGGCGCGATCCTCAATGAGAAGATGCGCATCGGCCGTGGCGCCACGATCGCGCGCACCGAGGATTGGCGTGTACCCCTCGGTGGCTTCACCGCCCGGCAGGACTTCAAGCCGTGACGGGCTTCAGGCCGCCTCGCGCGGCTGCTTCAGGATCTCGCTGCGATGCCGGTCGATCCCGGCCTCGGTGATCTCGTAGCGGCCGTCGGCGCGTTCACAGCAGAGCCCCATGCGCGCGAGCCGCTCCAGGCACGGCCCGTCCTTGAGGCCGGGCGGGCGGCCGAGCGCGCCCACGATCTTCAGCCGGTTGAGCGCCGACCGGCAGCAGGTCTCGAGATAGGGCTCGTTCCACATCAGGCCCTCGATATCGGCCACGCGGCGCGGCCGCGCAAGCGCCCGCCTTGGCCGTAGCAGGAGTGTAACCGCATGGACCCCACGGGCATCAGTCTCGAATGGTGGATCAGGGTGATCGAGGTCCCGATCCTGATCGGGCTGTTCAAGATGATGTGGGACATCAAGAAGGAGCTGATCACCCGCATCGACCGCGTCGAGCAGCGCCAGGGCGAGACCGTGGCGCGGCTGCGCGAGGAGCTTGCCGCGTTCAAGCTCGAGGTCGCGCGCGGCTACGTGCCGGTCCAGCTGATGCGCGAGCTCGACCGTCGGGTCTCGCTGCAACTGATGCGGATCGAGGAGAAGCTCGACGTGATGGGCCCTCGCGCGCGCGGCCGGCGCGACCTCGGCGACGGGTTCGCCGAATAGCCGCGCCTGGTCCTACGCCCGCCGGCGGCGCAGGTCGTGCTGGTGACCGAGACAGGCGATCACCACCACTGCCGCGCCGGCGAGCGCCATCGCGCCCGGGTGGACATTGAAGAACGCCGCGTCGAACACCATCGCCCAGACCATCGCGGTGAAGTCGATCGGCGCGATGCGCGAGGCCTCGGCCGCGCGCACCGCCGCGGTCACCACCGCATTGCCGATGCCCCAGAGTGCGCCGTTCAGCACCAGCAGGGCGGCATCATCGGCCGGAGGCGCGACCCAGCTCATGGCCGCGAACGGCCCTGCCACCACCACGCCCAACGCGGCCGGCACCGCCATGGCGGCAGCGAGTCCCTCGGCGGTGCCGAGCCGACGGGTGACGATCTTCATCCCCGCATAGCTTGCCGTGCCCATCAGCGCCGCACCATAACCGACCGCCGCGCCGCCGCCGGTCAGTCCGGGCGCGACCGAGATCATCACCCCCCCGAAGCCGAGCCCGGCCCAGGCCCAGGCCGCAGCCCCCACCTGCTCACCCAGGAACGGAACGGCCAGCGCCATGGTCATGAAGGGCGCGGTGAACGAGACCACATAGGCCTCGAACAGCGGCAGCCGCGCGAAGGCGAGAAAGAACGAGAACGCCGCGGCAATGATCAGCGCCCCGCGCAGCAGGTGCAGCGGCAGCCGACGCGGCGCGATGCCGCCCTGCCGCCAGGCGATCGGTCCGGCCACCAGCAGAGCCGTGGCGCAGCGCATCGCGATCACCTGCGCCGCGCCGTATCCGGCCGAGAGCCATTTCGTGGTGACGTCGGTCAGCGCGAACAGCGCGATCCCGGCCACCATCAGCACCACGCCGCGCAC
>CALKJX010000329.1 GCA_937995555.1 uncultured Elioraea sp. | reverse complement strand
GGCGCTGCGCGAGCGGTTCGGCCACGTGGACCTCGGCGTGTATGGGCGCATCGAGGAGGGCGGACGCGTCGCCGTCGGCGATGCGATCGTGCTGCGCGAAGACGAAGAATGATGCCCCGGGGGACCACGCGGGTCCCCCGGCCCCCCTGCACCTGGGGGCTGCTCCCGTTGGTCGCGGCCCGCGCCCCTCCAGGGGGGTGTGGGGGGCCTTGCGGCCCCCCGCCACAACGAGAGGTTCTTCGCCGCCTCCAGCACCGACGCGGCGTGGCCGTCCACCTTCACCTTCTTCCACACCTTGGCGACCTTGCCCTGGGCATCCACCAGGAACGTGCTGCGGATCAGCCCGATCGACCTCCGGCCCATGAACACCTTCTCGCCCCAGGCGCCATAGGCCTGGGCGGTCTTGTTCTCGGGATCCGAGGCCAGGGGAAACGTCAGCCCGTACTTCCCGGCGAACTTCTCGATCGCCGGCATCTTGTCCGGGCTCACACCGATCACGTCGAGCCCCAGCCCCTTGAACTGCGTCAGGGCCTCGTTGAACGCGCAGGCTTCGGTCGTGCAGCCGGGCGTGTCGGCCTTGGGATAGAAATAGAGCACGAACGGCTTGCCCTTCATGGCCGCGAGGCTGACCGTCCGGCCGCCTGTCGCCGCGAGCGAGAACGCGGGCGCGGGATCACCCTCCTCGACCCCCACCGGAATTGCGGCCGGGGCCGCCTTGGCAGGCGCGGCCTTCGCCGCGGGCTTCTTCGCAGTCGGCATGCGTGAGCCTCCCCTCAGGCCTCCGGCACCGCATCGACGGGGCCGAGATCGGCGACGTGGCGGTTGAATGCGGCACGGACATCGCGTGCACTGGCCAGCATCTGGGCCCCGAGCCCGGGGAGGTCAACGGCGCCGCGCACGCCCGCCGTCGCCATCGCGCGACAGAGCGCCTCGACCACAGGGGCCGGAATGTCCTCGACCGAACGCGGCTTGCCGATGGTGAGACGCAGCACCCCCTGCACGGTGCGGAACAGGCGCGACGCCGCGATCAGCCGCGACGCCTCGCCGGCCTCCAGCGCGCCGGCCTTCGCCAAGGCGCGCAGGCTCGCCCCCGTGGAGCCTGCCAGCACCTCGGGCGTTCGCGCGGCATGGATGAGCTGCAACACCTGGCAGACGAACTCCGCCTCCAGCAGCCCGCCCGGGCGGTACTTCACGTCCCAGGGGGAGAAGGGGGGAATCTCCTTGGCGATGCGGGTGCGCAGCGAGGCGGCGTCCTCGCGCAGCTTCGCCGCATCGCGCGGCCGCGTGAGCGCCGCCCGGATCGCCTCCGCCGCGCGACGCCTGAGCCCGGCCGGGCCGGCGATCACCCGCGCGCGCGTCAGCGCCATGTGTTCCCAGGTCCAGGCCTCCTCGGCCTGGTAGCGCGCGAAGCCCGCGAGCTGCACCGCGATCGGCCCCTTGTTGCCGGAGGGGCGGAGCCGCATGTCCACGTCGAACAGCTTGCCCTCGCCGGTGGGTGCGGTGATCGCGGTGACGAACTGCTGCGCGAGCCGGCCGAAATACTCGGGCGGGGTCAGCCGCCGCCCGGTCCCGCCCTTGGCCGCCTCCGCGCCCGCGGCGTGCTCGTAGAGCATGATCAGGTCGAGATCGGAGGCCGCCATCATCTCGCGCCCGCCGAGCTTGCCCATCGCCACCACCGCCATCGCCCCGCCGGCGATCCGGCCGTAGCGCGCGGCGAAGTCGCGCACCACGCGCGGCAGCAGGGCGGTGAGCGCGGCATCCGCCAGCCGTGCGCGCGCGAGCCCCGCGCGATCGACATCGAGCGTGCCCTCCAGCGTGGCGACCCCGATCAGGAAGGCGCGCTCGTGCACCACCCGGCGCACGACATTCATGGCCTCCTCGAGGTGCCGCGCCTCGGCGAGCAGCGGTCGCAGCACGGGCGCCACGGGCCGGTCCGGCCTCGCCCCGTCGAGCAGTCCGTCCAGCACCGGCGGATGGTGCGCCAGATAGTCGGCGAGCAGCGGCGCCGCGCCGCAGATCGCGGCGACACGGTCCATCAGCGCCGGGTTGCGTTGGAACAGGCTGAACAGCTGCACCCCGGCCGGCAGATGGGTGATGAAGGCGTCGAACCGCGCGAAGGCCTGGTCGGGCTCCTTCTGCCGCGCGAAGGCGGCAAGCAGCGCCGGCATGAGTTCCGTCAGGATCTCCCTCGCGCGCGCGCTGCGGGTCGCGCGCGGCCGCCCGTGGTGCCAGCCGCGTACCGTCGCTGCCACGCCCGATGGGTTGGCGTAGCCCATCTGGCGCAGCGTCGCGATCGTGTCCGGATCATCCTCGACGCCCGTGAACACCAGGCTGCCCGGACCGCCGAGCTCCGGCGCCTCCTCGAACAGCGCGGCGTAATGGCGTTCCACCCGCGAGAGCTGCCGCGTGAGCTCGGCGGCGAAGGCCTCGACGCTCGTGAACCCGGCGAAGGCGGCGAGCCGGGCCAGTCCCTCCGGGTCCGTCGGAACGGTGTGGGTCTGGCGGTCATCGATCATCTGCAGACGATGCTCGATCCGACGCAGGAACCGATAGGCGGCTTCCAGCTCGGCGCACGTGCCCTCGGGCACCAGTCCGACCCGCGTCAGCGCGGCGAGCGCGCGCAGCGTGGCGGGTTCGCGCAGCGTCGGGTCGCGCCCGCCCCAGATGAGTTGTTGGGTCTGGGCGAAGAACTCGATCTCGCGGATGCCGCCGCGCCCGAGCTTCAGGTTGTGGCCTGCGACCGCGATCGTCGCCCCGCCCCGATGCGCCTGGATCTGGCGCTTGATCGAGTGGACGTCGCGGATCGCGGCGAAGTCGAGGTTCTTGCGCCAGACGAAGGGGCGGAGTTCGGCGAGGAACGAGGCGCCGGCAGCGAGGTCGCCGGCGACGGGGCGCGCCTTGATCATCGCCGCGCGCTCCCAGTTCTGGCCCAGCGCGCCGTAATAGGTCAGCGCTGCCTCCACCGAGACCGCGAGCGGGGTCGCCGCCGGATCGGGACGCAGCCTGAGGTCGGTGCGGAACACGTAGCCGCCGGCGGTCCGCTCCTCCATCAGCCTGACAAGATCGCGCGCGATCCTGACGAAGAACGCCAGCGGGTTCTCGCCGTGATAGGCTCCGGTCTCCGCATCGAACAGGATGACGAGGTCGATATCCGAGGAGTAGTTGAGCTCGCGCGCGCCGAGCTTGCCCATGCCGAGAACGATCAGCCCGCTGCCGCGCGCCGGATCGTCTGGCCATCGCGGGCGGAGTTCGCCGCGCGCCTCTGCCTCGCGCAGCAGATGCCCCACCGCCGCCTGCAGCGCAGCATCGGCAAGGGCAGAGAGGGCGCCGGTGACGCGCTCCAACGGCCAGCGCCCGGTGATGTCGGCGAGCCCGATCGCCAGCGCCGCGCGGCGCTTGGCGGTGCGCAGCGTCTCGGCGAGCTGCGCGCGGTTCGCGGGGGGGGCGGCACCCGCGAGCATGTCCAGCACCGCGCCGAAGGCCGCGTCCGGCCCCTCGTCGAGCAGGCGGATCAGCGTCGCCGGCTCGCGCAGCGCCAGCGCGGTGAGATAGGGACTGTTGCCGAAGATCGCCTCCAGCACCGGCCGATGCGCCGGCGCCACCGGCGCCTCGGTCTCCTCCGCCCAGCGCGCGAGCCCGCGCTCGACAGCCTCGCGGTCGTGCGGCGGCGGCAGGGTCGGCGCATCGGCGGTCATCGCCGGCAAGGCGAACACCGCGCCGGGCGGGCCGTCAATCGGGGCGGGCGGCGATGATCCGCGCCTCCGGCCGTTGGCTGCGTCGGCTGCTCGGCTTCGCGCTCGCGTTCGTCGTGTTCGCGACCCTCGCCGCGGGGATGTTCGCCTGGCGGCTCGCGCAGGGACCGCTCAGCGTGCCACCGCTCGCACGCATGCTGGAGAACCGCGCCGCCGAGGGCGGGCTCGGCGTGCGGCTCGCGATCGGCGAGGCGACCCTGGTGTGGGAGGGCTTCGGGGAGGCGGTGGACCGGCCGCTCGACATCCGCCTGACGGATGTGCGCGCGCTCGATGCCG
Organism: uncultured Elioraea sp.; assembly: GCA_937995555.1. GTDB lineage: Bacteria > Pseudomonadota > Alphaproteobacteria > Acetobacterales > Acetobacteraceae > Elioraea. The sequence goes on along the minus strand of CALKJX010000329.1, from coordinate 3,358 downwards.
ACGGCGCCAGCATTGCCGAGATCCCGGAGGGCTCGGTCAGCCTCGGCCTGCGCGCGCTGCTGCTCGGACGGCTGGAGCCGCGCGCGATCGAGCTGCGCCGGGTCCGCCTCACGCTCATGCGCGCCGAGGACGGCGCGGTCACGGTCGATCTCGGCGCCGAGCCGGCCACGGCCGGCGCCGTTCCCGACGACACGAAGCTCGCCGCCGCCCTGCTCGCCGAGCTCGGCACGACGCCCGAGGGCAGGCGCTGGACCGGCGCCTTGCAGCGCGTGCGCATCCGCGGCGCCGAACTGGCGATCATCGACCGCCAGCTCGGCGCGACCTGGCACATCCCGGGCGCGCTGCTCGACCTGCATCGCCAGCCGGACGGCGGCGTCGCGGTGGCACTGTTCGGCTCGGCGATCGCGGGTGAGGCGCGGGTGAGGCTGTCGGCGCGCGGCACGCTGGCGGCGAACGCCTCGGGGGCGCTCGAGGTGGCGGTCGCGCCGGTGGCACCCGCCGACCTCGCCGCCGCCCTGCCGGCGCTGGCCTCGCTTGCCGCGCTCGACGCACCGCTCTCGGGCACCGTCCGGCTCGCCTTCGCTCCGCTGCTCGCGCTGGAGAGCGCACGGATCACCGCCCGGCTCGGCGAGGGGCGCGCGCATCTGCCGGGCGGCGGGACACTGCCGATCGCCACGGCGCGGGCCGAGCTCGCGGTGGAGTCGGGCCGCGTGACGGTCGCGGAGGCGCTGCTGGCGCTGCCCGCCACCCACGGCCCGGCGCCGCGGCTCACGGCGAGCGGAAGCGCCCGGCGCGACGGCGCGGTCTGGGCCGTGCAGGCCGAGGCGCATCTCGACCAGGTCGCCTTCGCCGACCTGCCGGCGCTCTGGCCGGAGGGACTCGGCACCGGCGAGCGCGCCTGGATCACCGGCAACATCACCGACGGCACCGTGACCGGAGCGCGCTTCAGCCTCGGTGTCCGGATCGATGCCGAGGGCACGGTCGAGCCTGTGAGCCTCGCCGGCGAGCTGACCGCCGAGGGCGCGACGGTGCACTATCTGCGGCCGATGCCGCCGGCGACCGGGGTCGCCGCCCGCGCGACCGTCGGGCTCGACCGGGTGACGGTGGTGACGCGCGGCGGTGCGGTCGGTGCGATCCGGCCGACGGATGCGACCATCGTGCTCTCGGGGCTCGACACCCGGCCGCAATGGGCCGACATCGCGGTGCGGATCGAAAGCCCGGTGCCGGCGGCCATGGAGCTGATCGCGCACCCGAAGCTCGCCCTGTTCGCGCGCCGATCGCCGCCGCCGCGCGGCATCACCGGCCGCGGCGAGGTCGATCTCGCGCTGCGCTTCCCCCTGCTCGATGCGCTCACGGTCGATCAGATCGAGGCGCGCGCGACCGCCGAGCTGACCGAGGCCGGCGTGCCGGACGTCGTGCTGGGAAAGTCGCTGACGGAGGGCCGCATCACCCTTGAGGCGACCGAGAGCGGGCTCAAGCTGGAGGGCAGCGGCAAGCTTGCGGGGCTTGAGGCGGCCCTCGCCTATGACACCGACTTCCGCGCCGGCCCGGCAAGCCAGATCATCGAACGCGCCATGCTGCGGCTTGCCCCGCAGGAGGGTCTGGCCGCCGCGTTCGGCGTCGACCTCGCGCCCCATCTGACAGGTCCGGTCGGCGGCGAGGCGCGGCTCGCGGTGCGGCGCGACGGCCAGTCCACGGTGACGCTGCGCGCCGATCTGAGCCGTGCGCGCCTCGCCGTGCGCGAGCTCGGCTGGAGCAAGCCGGAAGGGCGCGCGGCCAGCGCCGAGGCGACGCTGCGGCTGGCGGGCCCGCGCCTCGTTGCCGCGGAGCTGACGAAGCTGGAGGGGCCGGGACTTGCCGGCAGGGCGCGCGCGAGCTTCACCCGCGAGGGTCGGGTCGAGCAGATCGAGGTGCCCGAACTCCGACTCGGCGAGACCCGGCTCGCCGGCGAGGTTCGTCCGCCAGGGCACGACGGTGAGGCTTGGCGCATCAGCGCGCGCGGCGCCCTGCTGGACCTATCGGACCGGCCGCGCGGCTCGGCCGAGACGGCGGCGGGCGCGACACCGCCCTTCGCCCTCGATGCGCGGTTTGACCGGGTGGTGCTGGGGCCCGGCCGCGATACGCGCAACGTCACGGTGTCGCTCCGCCATGACGGACGCCGCATCGAGGCGCTGGACGCCGAGGGCGCGGTCGGCGACCGCGGCCGCTACACCGCGACGATCCGGCGCGAGGGCGGCGTCAGACGGCTGGAACTCGCCACCGATGACGCCGGCGCCGTGCTCGCCGCCCTCCAAGTGATCGCCTCCATGGCCGGCGGGCGGCTCGCCGTCCGCGGCACCTATGACGACAGCCAGCCCTCGGCGCCGCTCACCGGCGAGGCAACGATCGAGGACTTCAGGATGCGCGACGCACCGGCGATCGGGCGGGTGCTGCAGGCGATGACCCTCTACGGCTTGCTCGAGGTGGCGCGTGGCCCGGGCCTGTCCTTCTCCAACCTGATCGCGCCGTTCAGCCTGGAGGATGACGTGCTGGAGCTGCGCGACGCGCGCGCCTTCGGCCCGTCGCTCGGCTTCACCGCCAGGGGCACGGTGGATCTGGCGCGCGACACCCTGGCCATCGAGGGCACGATCGTGCCGGCCTACGTCTTCAACAGCCTGCTCGGCCACATCCCGCTGATCGGCCGGCTGTTCTCGCCCGAGCGCGGCGGCGGGCTGTTCGCCGCGACCTACCGGGTGCGCGGGCCGATCGCCGATCCCGAGGTGTCGGTGAACCCGCTCGCGGCGCTGACTCCCGGCTTCCTGCGCGGTCTGTTCGGCTTTCTCGGCGATGGCGCGGACGCACCGGCACGCCAGCCCGACCCGCATGGCATGAACCGCGGCGGAGGCTGAACCCGCTTCGCGTTCCGTTCATAACGCACGCGCATGATCCGGCCCAGGCTCTCGGGCACGGAGTGTTCCTGGCGTCCTTTGCCGCATCCGCGCGCGCCGATCCATTGCGCCTGCTCGCCCGCCTGAGCCTCGGCGCCCGTGTCACCTGCACGGCCGTGCTCGGCGGGGCGCTTGCCGTCGCCGCCGGCCCCTGGTGGACCATCTCGAACCTTGAAGCCGAGCAGCACGAGGCGGCCCAGCGATCACTCGAGGCGAACCTGGGCGTGCTCAAGGACCAAGGTACAGCGCCACGGCACCGCCGGCCGAGCCCGACCGGCACGAGCGCAGCCGCGGCGGCGGCTGAGCGCGCCAGGGCGGCGGACGCGGCGCGTCCCCGTCGGGATGGCAAGTGTCTTGAGGCCGTGGCGTGCAGCGCGATGCCATTGCCTGGTCGCCTTCGCCCTGTTCATGGGCGCGGTGGTGCTGGGCAT
>CALKJX010000328.1 GCA_937995555.1 uncultured Elioraea sp. | reverse complement strand
CGCCGCCGTCACCGCCGCGCTCGAAACCTTTGCCTTCAACGTCGCGGTCGCGCGGCTCGACGAATTCGCGAGCGCGATCGCCGACGCCAAGGGCGAAGGGACCGATCTCGCCTGGGCGAGGCGCGAGGCGCTGGAGGCGCTGGTGCGGCTGTTCGCGCCGGCGATGCCGCATCTCGCCGAGGAGTGCTGGTCGGTTCTCGCGCCCGGCGCAGGGCTCGTCGCGCAACTGTCCTGGCTCGACCATGACCCGGCCCTCACGGCCGCCGACACCGTCACGATCGCGGTGCAGGTGATGGGCAGGCTGCGCGGCACGATCGAGGTTCCGGCCGGTGCGGACGAGGCGACGGTCCTCGCCGCCGCCGAGGCCGAGGAGAATGTCGCGCGCGCCATCGCCGGACGACCGATCCGGAAACGCATCCATGTCCCGGGCAAGATCGTCAATCTGGTGCTCTAGGCGCGCAGTGCTCCTCGCGCTGGTCGGCGGCTGCGGCTTCCGCCCGATCTACGCGGACGGCCCTGCCGGACACGGCGGTGTCGCGGCGGAACTCGCAGCGACGCGGGTCGCGCTGATTCCCGAGCGGACGGGCCAGCTCCTGCGCGCGGCACTGAATCAACGGCTGCGCAACGGCGCGGGCGCACCGGCGCAGAACGAGCTTCGGGTTGTCGTTTCGCTCACGCGCCAGGGGGTCGGCGTGCGCGGCGACGACACGGCATCGCGGGTGCGCGTGTCGGCGATCGCGAACTACACGCTGACCTCGCTCGGCTCCGGCGAGCCGCTCGTCACCGGCCGCGCCTTCGCCGCAGACGCGTTCAACGTGATGTCGAACGAGTATTTCGCCTCGCAGCTCTCCGGCGAGGCGGCCGACGAGCGCCTGACGGAGCGGCTCGCCGACGATATCGTCGCCCAGCTCGCGGCCTTCTACGCGCGCCGCGCGGCGCGGACATCGTGAAGGTCGAGGGGGCGCGGATCAACAGCTTCATGCGCAATCCCGGCGCGGTCCGGGGTGTGCTCCTGCACGGCGAGGACGAGGGGTTGCGGCGAGAACGCGCCGAGGCGCTGGTGGTCGCCGTGGCCGGCGCACCCGATGACCCGTTCCGTGTCAGCGTCGTTCCACGTGAGGCGGCAGCTGCGGATCCGGGCAGGCTCGCCGGCGAGATGGCCGCGATCAGCATGATGGGCGGCAGGCGTGCGGTGTGGGTGCGCGATGCGACCAGCACGCTTGCTGCCGCGGCGGAAGCCGCGCTCGCCGTGCCGGGAGACTCCCTGCTGGTGGTCGAGGCCGGCTCGCTGCGGCCGGCCGACAAGCTGCGGGCGCTGTTCGAGCGCCGGGCCGACGCTGCCGCGATCGGCTGCTGGCCGGAGACGGGTGCCGAGCTGCGCGCCTCGATCGCGGCGACGCTGAAGGAGCTCGGGGTCGCCGCCGACGTGGATGCGCTCGCGTGGCTCGCCGATCATCTCGGTGCGGACCGGGGCGTCACCCGCCGGGAGCTCGAGAAGCTCGCGCTCTCGGTCGGACCGGGGGGGAGGGTCGATGTCGCGTCCTGTGAGGCGGTGGTGGGCGATCACGCGACGCTCGATCTCGATGCCGCGCTGTTCGCGGCCGTTGCCGGCGATCTGGCGCGCGCCGACCGCGCGCTGCGCCTGGCGATGGCCGAGGGAGCCAATCCGGTCGCGGTCGTGCGCGCCGCGCTCAGGCACCTGCAGCGTCTCGAACTCGCGCTTGCCGAGGAGCTCGATCGGCTGAGTCCGAAGGAAGCGGCGCGGCGCGCCCGACCGGCGGTGTTCTTCCGCCACGAGCAGGATTTCGCGCGCGCGCTCGCCACCTGGAGCCGGCCGCGCGTGGCTGCCCTCGCGGATCGACTGCTCGCCGCCGAGGCAGCCTGCAAGACCACCGGCGCACCGGATGCGCTGATCGCCGCGCGCGCGGTGCAGGAGATCGCGCGCGCGGCCGCGGCGGGGCGCCGCGGCTGACCGCGCGCGTGGACGATCCTTCAGTGCAGCGCCATGGAGTGCTGTGCTAGCGTGCGGCTGGTGCCGTTCCGACGCACCGCGTCTTGCAACGACCATCCGAATGAGGAAACGATGAGACCAATCCCCCCGGTCGCGCCTCGCAGGCGTGGCCTGCTTGCCGGTGCACTCGGCGCCGCACTGCTGCCGGCGTTCGCGCGCGGCGTCTCCGCTGCCGGACCGATCCTGGGTACCCGGCCCGCCGACTGGTACCGCACCCGCTTCGGCGAATTCGAGGTCACCGTCGTCGGCGACGGCGATCTCGATCTCGGTGCGCCAGCGGCCGGCTTCCCGGCCCATCCGCGCGATGATCTGACGCAGCTGCTGCGCGCCAATTTCCGCTCCACCGAGAAACTGGTGATCCCGCAGAACTGCTTCGTGGTGAATACCGGCCGGCAGCTGGTCCTGTTCGACACCGGCGTCGGCTACACGCGCCCGTTCGGCCCGCATACCGGCATGCTGCTCGCCAATCTGCGCGCGGCGGGGATCATGCCCGAGCAGATCGATGCCGTGGTGTGCAGCCACGGCCATATCGATCATGTCTGGGGCATCATCGGCGGCGACGGCAAGCCCAACTTCCCGAACGCGCAGGTGTTCATCAGCAAGGCCGATTTCGACTTCTGGACCGACGAGGCGCGCGGCCGGACCGACGGCTGGGTCGGCACCTTCGTCCAGGGCGCACGGCGCAACCTGCTGCCGGTACGCGACCGCATCACCTTCGTCGAGGACGGCAAGGAGGTCATGCCCGGCATCATCGCGGTCTCGGCGCCTGGCCACACCGTCGGCCACACCGCCTTCGCACTTCAGTCGGGCAACGCGAAAGCGATGTTCATCGGCGACCTGGCGCATCATGACGTGATCATGCTGCGCCGGCCGCAGATCGAGTTCGCCTACGACACTGATTCGCGACAGTCGGCGCAATCCCGTCTGCGGCTCTTGCGCATGCTGGCGCAGGAGCGGATCGGCATCCTGTCGTATCACTTCCCGTTCCCCGGCCTCGGCTACGTGGCGGCGGAGGGCGAGGGGTTCGGCTGGTATCCGCTGCCCTGGGGCGTCAACCTCTGAGCTGACCGGCCGGGCGATCCGCCGTCGCCCGGCCGCCTCACTTCAGCGCCCCCAGGGACGCTGACGGAACAGCGCGCGCACGGCCTGATCCGTGTCGGCGATCATGGCTCGATACTCGGCGCCGACGAGCGGCCTGAGCGGCAGCGTCGCTCGCGCGGCATCGCGCTGGAAGTCGGCGTCGGCGAAGGTCGCCCGGAACGCCTCCTCCAGGCGACGCACGATCGGTTCGGCGATGCCGGGCGGGCCGACGATGCCGCGCGAGGAGCCGCCGGTGATGTC
>CALKJX010000327.1 GCA_937995555.1 uncultured Elioraea sp. | reverse complement strand
GCCCCAGAGATGGGCGCAGCCGGTGATGTCGAGCACCAGCCCGTCGGGCGGGGCGGGGGCGGCGAGCGGGGTGAAGCCGCCGCACCAGGTGGCGAGCGCCCCCAGGGCGGCGGCGTCGCCCGTGGGGTCGGCCGGGCGGGTGACCAGCCCCGCCACGATGGCCTGGGCATCGGCGAGCGGCGTGCCTGGTGCGATCCCGGCGCGCTCGTTCGCGGCGGCGATCAGGCGGCGCGGTCCCTCGGCGACCCACAGCGCGAGCGGGGCATCGGCGAGGGCGGGCTCGCGCCGGATCGCCCGGTCGACGGCGAAGCGCGGCAGGTCGAGGGCAAGGACGCGGCGGTCAGCCATGGGCGCGCGCCGCGCCGAGCACGGCGAGGGTTCTGTCCCAGGCGACGTCCCAGGTGCCGGGTGGGGCGCCGCGCGCGCGCACGAGCTCGAGCCGCCAGTGTGGCGGGCCGACCAGATGGGCCGGCCCCGGCGTGGGCAGGGCTGAGATGCGCCAGCGGGTGCGGGCGGCGCTCGGCGGCGGGCTGGGCGTGTCGGGGCGGAGGATCAGCCCGAGCGTGCCGCCGGCCTCGGCGGCGAGGTGCAGCCGCCGACCGGCGGCGAGGTCGAGCCTGGGCAGGGTGGCGAGAACGCCGGCGACGACGGGCGCGCGCAGGGACTCCTCGGCGGCCCAGAGCGCGTCGGCCCCGTCGGCGCGGACGACGATGAGCGTCGCGGGGTCGAGGCCGAAGGCGGCGAGCCCGGCCGGGCAGGGATCGGGGATGGGCTCGATCCAGACGGTGGGGGGGCCGGCGCGGGCGAGGATCAGGGCGGCCAGCGCGGCGGCGGCGCCGGGGTCGGCGGCGAGCAGTTCGTGGATGGCGCCGCGGGCGAGTCCGCCGCCGGGCAGGGCAGCGTCGATCGGGGGCGCGAGCGGGATGGCGGGTCCTGCCGGGCGCGGTTCCTCGCCCCGCGCGATCAGGGAGCGGAGCCGTTCGATCAGGGCGCGGTCCGGCGGGGTCATGGGGTGGGCCTCGGCGTTGTTCTTTATTTGTTCTCGTGGCCTCGGGCGAGTCAACGCGCCGTGTCCGATGCCCGCGTCAGCCGGTGGCGTGTTCCCGGGATGGGGGGGTGCGGGGCAAGGGGTGGGGTTGCCGGGCTTTCTCTCGCTACGGAAGATGGGGCTACCGCCGGGCGACCTCTCCTCTGCTGCGGGAAGGAGGCGAAGCGACGATGGAGGAGCCGTTCTTCACCGGCGGAACCAGCGCATGGGTCTGGGAAGTAAAATGACAGGCGAGCCTTACAATATCGGCATATTTGTCGCGGACGGCGATCCCGACGGCGTCCGCGTGTTGCACCGGCCAGGATGGACGTGGCGCGGCGTCGCGTTCAGACGCATCGACTGGAAGCGAGCGAAGCTCCGTGACGAACTGAATCGAGCCGGGGTCTACGTTCTTCTCGGATATGACGAAGAGGGTGAGAACGAAACACTGCTTGCGTATGTCGGCTCAAGCGGCCGGCTGGTTGACCGCCTTGACCAGCATGTCGCAGATCGCGACTCGAAATCGTTCTGGGAGCGCGCTGTAGCGTTCACCGCCATCGACAGCTTGAACGCAGCACAGGCTGCATGGCTGGAATGGAGTTTGATACGGCTCGGGGCAGAGCGCGGCCAAGCGCGCCTGCTCAACAGGGTCGAGCCAAATGAACCGACTTTGAGCGAGTTCGATCGGGCCGATATGCAGGCTGCACTTCCTCAGATCCTCAAAGTCCTGCCGCTTGTGGGGGTGCCAATTTTCGAGAAGCCGACGACCATCGTTGTCAGAGCACCGGAAGCAACGAGTGGCGACACAGCCATCGCACAGGCAGAGTTGGCAACCTTGGCGCCGCCAGATGCGCTTCAGGAGGACACGATCGTCGTGCCCGCTCGCGAGGACGGCTTCCGAAGGGCTTTCCTGGGCGAGAACGCATGGTGGGCAGTCAGGATCGCATCGTGGCGTTTGGCGATGCTCAAGTGGATCGCCGCCTATCGTGTCGCGCCAACCTCGGCAATCACGCACGTTGCACCGATCGCAACAATCGAACCCTACGGTGAGAGCGGCAAGTGGAAGATCGTCTTCGCAAGTCCGGCCGAATCCATCGGCCCCGTGCGACTCGGCGATCAACCAACAGGGCCGCAAGCGCCGTTCTACACGAGCTACGCGCGATTGAAGGTCGGCAAGACACTGGCTGATCTGCGGCTGTCCCGCCCTCAATAATACAGCCGACACTGCGCGATCGTCAGCATCTGATCCGCGCCCTTCCCGGTGACCCGGTACACCAGCCGGTGCTCGACCGTGATCCGGCGCGACCACCAGCCCGACAACGCATTCCGGAGCGGCTCCGGCTTTCCCTCGCCACGAAACGGTTCACGCCGGATCGCGTCGATCACCCGGTTGATCCGCCGCAGCATCTCGCGATGCGTCACCTGCCACGCGACATGCTCGTCACACGCATCCTCGGTCCAAGCGACCAGCACGCGAGGCAGGCGTCCTTGTCGGGATCGATCGGCTCACGGATCAAGACCTCGCCACGCTCGGCCTGGCGGATCGAGCGCAACAGCCGCTCGGCATTCCGCGGACTGCGGAGCAGATGCCGCGTCTCCACCGGCCCGTTGTAGTCCTCGAGTGACATCATCACGACCGAGCCCTTCTGCTGCCGATTGATCACGATCGGCTCGTGATTCGCCTGCGTCTCGTCCGTCAGCTTGGCGAGGTTCTGGCACGCATGGGTGCAGGTCACGACGTCCATCGGGCGACGTCCTTCTGTAAGGGGAAGTGTACAGATCTGGCGCTTCGCGCAAGGGCATGGAACCAGTGGGGGACGACGCTCGTCCGCCACACCCCCTGCACTACTGCTCAATCCACCTCGACCGCCGGCACCGCCTCGGCCAGCCAACGCGCGATCGCCACCACGCGCTCGTCCGCGTGCTGCTGCCCCATCACCTGCACCCCCACCGGCAGCCCACCCACTGCCATCACCGGCACCGTCACCGCCGGCGCGCCGAGAATCGACGACGCCGCGTTGTAGGTCGGATCGCCCGTGGTGTGCAGGATCCCGCCCTGGCTGCCCCCCGTATCGCCGAGCCTGGGCGCCGGCCCCAACGAAGCCGGCGCGATGAACCCGTCCGCCAACGGCGCCAGGGCCGCCAACCGCGCCCTCGCCTCGGCCCGCCGGCGCAACAGATCGCGATACGCGTCCAACGTGATCGTCCGCCCCAGCATCATGCGCGCACGCAACGAGTCGCTGATGCCCCCCGGGTCCTTCTCCACCAGGTTCTCGAGCGTCCAACGCATCTCGTAGGCGCAGATGTCGCGCGTCAACGCCATCGCATCCGCGATCGACGCCTCGAACGCCTCGATCAGCGGATTGTCGGTGCGCCGCAGGATCGCCACCCCCACCCCGAGCACCGCCGTCAACACCCGCTCGAACGCCGCACGCGTCGCCGGCTCCACCTGCGCCCAGCCCTCGCCCTCCAACAGGATCAGCCGCGCAGGCTTGGCCGGATCGGGCGGCGCGGCGGCGCCGAACAGCCCCGGCGCACCCGGATCGCCCCCGGCCCGCAGCGCGATCTCGATCGCCACCTGCCACAGATCCTCGGCCGAGCCGGCATGCACGCCGAGATGCGAATGCGACAGCCCCTGCCGCTCGCCGCGGTTCAACGCGCCGATCGTCGGCTTGATCGCCCAGTTGGCGCAGAAACTCGCCGGACGGATCACGCTGCCCACCACCTGGCTGCCGATCGCCGCCGGTACCATCCCCGCACCGATCGCCGCCGCCGAACCGGAGGACGACCCGCCCGGCGTGCGCGACGGGTCGAACGGGTTCGTCGTCGGGCCGGGATGGCTCATGCCGAGCTCGGTCGTCACCGTCTTGCCCAGCACCACCGCGCCCGCCTCGCGCAGCGCGCGCACATGCGCGGTGTCGCGGCCCGGATTGTTCCCCTTGAACATCGGACTGCCCATCTCGGTCGGCATGTCCCTGGTCTCGAACAGATCCTTGATGCCGATCGGCATGCCGTCGATCGGCGACAGCGGCCGCCCCGCACGCCAGCGCGCGGTCGCCGCGTCTGCGGCCTTGCACGCACCCTCGATGTTCAGCGTCACCCACGCCTTCACCTCGGGCTCGCGCGCCTCGATCACCGCAAGGCAGCGTTCGAGATAGGCGCGCGGCGTGTCCTCACCCTCGCGGAAGCGCAAGGTCGCGTCATGGAACGTCGGCGCGCGGAAGGTGGCGGGCGAATAGCGCTGGCGCGTCGTGTGGTCCATCGGTGCCTCCCGGTCGAGCAAGGCGCCACCCTCGCGCGGATCGGCAGGAGGTGCAAACCGGCTCAGCGGCCCGAGTGGCGATGCGACTCCGGTGCTTGGAACTGCCCGGACCAGATGCCGCGCCGCGCTGCGCGCGCTTGCGCCTCGTCGGCGACATAGGCGTCGGAATAGCGGCGGTAC
>CALKJX010000326.1 GCA_937995555.1 uncultured Elioraea sp. | reverse complement strand
CCACGCGGTCGCAGAGATGGCGCACGACATGCAGATCATGGCTGATGAACAGCAGCGTCAGCCCGAGCCGCAGCCTCAGATCGTCGAGCAGGGCGAGGATCTGCGCCTGGATCGAGACGTCGAGCGCGCTCACCGGCTCGTCGGCCACCAGGAAGTCGGGCTCGGCGGCGAGCGCGCGGGCGATGCCGATGCGCTGGCGCTGCCCGCCCGAGAACTCGTGCGGGAAGCGCGTCGCATGCGCAGGCTCCAGCCCGACCTGGCGCAGCAGCGCATCGACCCGCGCGGACCGCTCGGCGGCGGGAACGAGGCCATGGATCACGAGCGCGTCGGCGACCTGGGCGCCGACGCGCCGGCGCGGATCGAGGCTGCCGAACGGGTCCTGGAACACGATCTGCATCCGCCTGCGCAGCCGGCGCCACGCCGCGCGCGAGCCACGGTCGAGCGGCTCGCCCGCGAAACGGATTCGCCCCTCGCTCGCCGGGATCAGGCCGAGCAGCAGCCGGCCGAGCGTGCTCTTGCCGGAGCCCGACTCGCCCACCACGCCGACCGCCTCGCCGCGGCCGATCGCGAGATCGACGGCGCGCACGGCCTGGACCGGCCGGCCACGCCGGAACACGCCACGGCCGGGGAAGATCTTCGAGACGCCGTGCGCCTCGATCAGCGGTGCGGCGGTCATGGCGACGCGGTCTCGCGCAGCAGCGCCTCGATGCGCACGCAGCGCACGAGCCGGCCGTCATGCGAACCGAGCGGCGGCGCCGCCGCCTCGCAGGCGGGGGCGGCGTGCGGGCAGCGCGGCGCGAAGCGGCAGCCGGGCGGCAGCGCGTGCGGCGGCGGCACCACGCCGGGAATGCCCGCGGGCTTCTCGTCGCCCTCGGGCACGGCGGCGAGCAGCGCGCGCGTATAGGGGTGCAGCGGCCGGGCGAACACCGCTGCCGTCTCGCCCTGCTCGACCACCTGGCCGGCATACATCACCACGACGCGGTCGGCGATCTCGGCCACCACGCCGAGATTGTGGGTGATGAACACCAGCGCCATGCCGGTCTCGCGGCGGAGATCGGCGAGCAGGTCGAGGATCTGCGCCTGCACCGTCACGTCGAGCGCGGTCGTCGGCTCGTCGGCGATCAGCAGGCGCGGGTTGTTGGCGATCGCCATCGCGATCATCACGCGCTGGCGCATCCCGCCCGACATCTCGTGCGGGAAGGCATTCGCGCGCCGCTCCGGATCGGCGATGCCGACGCGGCGGAACAGGCCGACGGCCTCGCGCCGCGCCGCCGCCCGGGGCATCGGCCGATGCGCGAGGATCGCCTCGGCCACCTGGTCGCCCGTGCGGTGCACCGGGTTGAGGCTGCTCATCGGATCCTGGAACACCATGGCCATCGCGCCGCCGCGCAGCCGGCGCAGCGCCGCCTCGTCGAGCCGCAGCAGGTCGGTGCCGTCGAGAAGCGCCGCCCCCGCGGCGATGCGCGCGGCCGGCGGCAGCAGCCCCATCACCGAGGCCGCGGTCAGCGACTTGCCCGACCCCGACTCGCCGACGATCGCCACCGTCTCGCCGGCGCACACGGCGAAGGAGACGTCGTCCACCGGGCGGATCACGCCGGCGGGCGTGTCGATCTCGACCGTCAGCCGATCAACCTGCAGGACGGCATCCGCGCACGCGGGCGGCAGCAGGCCCGGCAGCACCCGGTCGATCGCGCGCAGCCGGACGGCGGAAGCGGTGCGCGGATCGACCCAGTCGCGCAACGCATCGCAGAGCAGGTTCATCGCCAGGATGGTGAAGGTCAGGACCGCGCAGGGCCAGAGCAGCAGGAGCGGCGCCTGCGCCATAGTCGCGCGCGCGCCGCGGATCATCAGCCCCCAGGAGGGCTCGGGCGGCACCACGCCGAGGCCGAGGAAGGAGAGCCCGCTCTCCAGCACCACCGCGGCCGCGACCGCGAGCGAGAGCTGCACCAGGATAGGCCCGGCCACGTTGGGCAGCACCGTGACGATGAGGATGCGCAGCGGCCCCGCGCCGAGCGCGCGCACCGCCTCCACATAGTCGTGGCTGCGCGCCGACAGCACCTCGGCATAGGTGACGCGCACGAAGCCCGGCAGGAACAGGATCGCCAGGACGAGGATCAGCGTGCCACTGCCCGGCCCCAGCAGCGTCACCACCAGCAGCGCGAGCAGGATCGGCGGGAAGCACAGCACGATGTCCATGCTGCGCAGCGCGAGCAGCTCGCCGAGGCCGCGGAACCAGCCGCCGAGCAGCCCGAGCAGCGTGCCGGACGCGCAGGCGATCGCGGCCGAGGCGAAGGCGACCGTCAGCGAGGCGCGCGCGCCCCAGATCAGCCGCGAGAGCACGTCGCGGCCGAACTCGTCGCGGCCGAGCGGGCTGCCGGCGGTTGGCCCCGACAGGCGCTGCGCGATGTCCTGCTGCACCGGGTCGGGCAGGCCGAGGATCGGCGCCGCGAGCGCGACCAGAACGATCGCCACGACCAGCGCGCCCGGGATCGCGAGCCGTCTCACGCGTGCCGGATCCTCGGGTCGAGGGCGGCATAGACGAGATCCATCACCAGGTTGAGCGCGACGAACAGTACCGAGATCGTCAGCACGATGCCGACCACCATCGGATAGTCGCGCGCCTCCACCGCCTTCAGCAGCGGCGTGGACATGCCCGGCCAGTTGAACACGTACTCCACCAGCACGGTGCCGCCGAGCAGCGTGCCCATGTGCAGGGCGAGCACGGTCAGCACCGGGATGATCGCGTTGCGCACGACGTGGTGGACCAGGATGCGCGAGGGCGAGAGGCCCTTGGCGCGCGCGGTGCGCACGAAGTCGCGCGCGAGCGAGTCGAGCACGGCCGCGCGTGTCATGCGGAACACCACCGCGACCAGACCCTTGGCCACCGCGAGCGCCGGCATCGTCAGCAGGGTCAGGTGCTGCCAGGGGTCCTGTGCCAGCGGCACATAGCCGCCCGCCGGCATCCAGCGCAGCCACTGCGCGAACACCAGCACCAAGAGCGTGCCGACGACGAAGATCGGCACCGCGAGCAGCAGCGCCGCCGTCGCGCTGGTCGCGCGGTCGAACACCGTACCCCGCCGCAGCGCCGCCTGGGTGCCGACCGGGATGCCAATCAGCACGGCCAGGATCGCGCCGGCGGCGATCAGCTCCAGCGTGCGTGGCAGGCGCAGCAGCACCTCATCGATCACCGGGTACTCGTCGATCATCGACGCACCGAGATCGCCGCGCAACAGTCCCGACAGGAACGCGCCGTACTGCACCAGGAACGGCCGGTCGAGGCCGAGCCGCTCGCGCAGCTCGGCCACCGCCGCCGGGTCGGGCGCCATCCCGCCGGAGCTCAGCAGCAGCTCGGCGGGATCGCCCGGGACGAGATGGATGGCCGTGAAGATGACGGTCGCGACGATCCAGATCAGCACGAGGCTGACCAGGATGCGCCGGACCGTCCAGAACAGCATCGCGGGGTCAGCCGCTCGTGGTCTCTTCGAGCGTGATGCCGGAGAAGAAGTTCAGCGCGCCCGCCAGCGCCCTGAACCCCCGCACCCCGGACGCCATGGCGTAGCCCTGGCTGCGCCAGGCGAGGCCGACGATCGGCGCCTCGGCGAGCGCGACCCGCTGCAGCTCGGCATAGATCGCGCGGCGCTTGGCCTCGTCGAACTCCGCCCGCCCGGCCGCGAGCAGTTCCTCGATCCGCGGCACGCGCAGCCCCGCGCTGCGAACGAACGACGCGGGCAGCGATCCGTCGATCAGGTTGGTCATCCCGTCGGGATCGTTGTTCTCCGTCGTCGTGCCCATCACCGCGATGTCGAACTGTCCCCGATTGCCCAGCGTCACGCGGGTTGGCCAGTCAGGCAGGCGCAGCTCGGCCTGGATGCCCACCGCGGCGAGATGCTGTTGCACCACCTCGGCCGTGTCCTTGTGCATGCCGTATTGCGCAGTGGAGAGGATGCTCGTGGAGAACCCGTTGGGCACGCCCGCCTCCGCGAGCAGGGCGCGGGCGCGCGCGGGATCGTAGCGCCAGCCGGAGGCGAGCTCGGCATCGTGATACGGGCTGCCCGGCGGAATGGGCAGGCCCTCGAGCGGCGAGCCGCGGCCGAAGAACGCCGCCTTGACGATATCCTCGCGGCGGATGGCGTGCGCGATCGCGCGGCGGACGCGCGCATCGCTGAGAGGCGGCCGCGTCGCGTTGAACGTGAGATACATGAACGGCCCGTCGGTCGCGTCGAGACGCAGCTTCGGATCGGCCTCGATCGAGGCCATCGCCTGCCAGGGCACGTACTCGATCAGGTCCACGTCCCCGGCCTGCAGCGCGGCGACGCGCAGGTTCTCGTCGGCATAGGCGATCATGCGGACGCCGCGCAGCTTCGGCAGTCCGGGCTTGTAGAAGCGGTCGAAGGGCTCGAGATCGAGCGAGACGCCGCGCTCCTGCCCCTTCAGCACGAACGGTCCGGCCCCGATGGGCAGCGCGCCTGCGCCGGTGGGCGAACGCGGCGAGACCATCATCATGTGGAAGTTGGCGAACCAGAGCGGCAAGGTCACCATCGGCTCTCTCGTCACCAGGCGCACGGTGCGCGCATCCGGCGTTTCGATCCGCCCGATCCGCTGTGCCTGAGCGCGGTAGAACGCGGTCGAGCG
>CALKJX010000325.1 GCA_937995555.1 uncultured Elioraea sp. | reverse complement strand
CGAACTCGGCCTCCACCACCAGCGTCGTCACGCCGTTCGCGAGCGGGGCGATGATGCCGTAGCTGGTGCCGGTCACCCAGCCGGCATCGGCCGTGCACCAGAAGATGTCGTCGGCGTGCAGGTCGAGCGCGTAGTGGCCGGTGAGGGTGTGCATCACCACCGCCTCATGCACGTGCAGCGCGCCCTTGGGTCGGCCGGTCGTGCCGCTGGTGAAATGCAGCAGCGCCGGATCCTCGGGGTCGGTCGGCGGGATCGCGTAGTGCGGATCCGCGGCACCGATCAGCGCATGCCAGTCCTCGGTGCCTTCGACCGCCGTTCCCGTCCCGTCCTCGCCGATCAGGACGACATGAGCAAGGTTCGGCAGGCTGCCGCGCAGCCCCTCCACCTTGCGGCGATAGAGTGCCTCGGTGGTCACCAGCACCCGCGCATCGCCGAGCGTCAGCCGCGTCAGGATCGGCTCGGGCCCGAAGGCGGAGAACAGCGGGCAGACGACGCATTTCGCCTTGAGCGCGCCGAGTACGGCGAGATGCAGCTCGGGGATCCGACCGAGCAGCACGAACACCCGCTCACCGGGCCGCAAGCCGAGCGCACCGAGGGCATTGGCGACGCGGTTGGTCGCGTCGCGCAGCCCGACCCAGGTGACGCTGCGCCGCTGGCCGCGCCGGCCGAGCCAGCGCAGCGCGACCTCATTCCCGCGCGGTCCGTTGGCATGCCGGTCGATCGCCTCGTGCGCGATGTTGAGTCCGGCACCACCAGGCAGCCCGTCAAGCAGCGCGCGCGCCGCGTCCCAGCGGAAGTTGCGGCAGATGGAGTCGTAGTCGCCCAGGTTCGGCGGTGGGCGCAGGCGTTCGGCCTGTTTGGTGATGCGCGGATAGCCGGCGAGCACGCCAATGGCTTGTCCTGCTTCCTCGATCGTCACCGGCGTTCCCCCGTCTGGAAGACGAATTCCGCCCGTCCCGGCGGTTCAGGACCATGATCTGCGTCAATCGGCCAGGACGGCGGCGAGGCGCCGCGTGCCTTGCAGGACGAGGCCGGCGCTCGGGATTCGGCGCCGGAGCAGCCGGCCTCGCGCCCTGATCTCGCCACAACTTGATCCGGATCAACGCAATCGGCGGCGGACTGTGCTTGTTGACCAGGACAAACACGAGAAAAAAGACGGGCGCATGGCCCAGCACGTGGGTGGAGGCAGCAATGGTCGAAAAGTCCAAGACTGACCCAGCCGCGTCAGGTGGGATGACCAAGCCGGCCGCGCAGCGTCCTCCGGCCAAAGCGCGGCAAAGCCCCGGCAATGCCTATGACAGTTTCTGGCATTGCCTCAGCGGACAACACCCGGCAGAACGGTGGGCGCGCGATCGCGACGTCGCGCCGCTGCGTCCCTTGCGTGCTGCCTTCGGGCTGGCCGAGGAGAAACAGCCGATCGATTACGGTCCAGCAGGGCAGCCCGTTGACACCGCGCCCCGGACACAGGCACTGGGCGGACACGCGCGCGACGCACGAGCGCGGCCCGCCAGCCCGGAAGGACATCGCGGCGCGACACCCGGTCCGCGTCGCGGCTGAGCGCCGCGCCGTTCGCGAACGATCCAGACCTCAGCCGGCGGCCGCAGGACGTGTAGCGCACCGCCATCTCCGATGACGGCCCCGATCCGCTGCCGCGAAACCTGAGCTTCGCGTGGGCGGTGTGGAGGCGACGTCCGCCCGCCCCCGTCGGCTTGACCCTGCCCCGCCCCCGCCGCCACGAACCGGATGCCGTGCCTCCGGTTCAAGCAGCGCCAGCAATCCCCGCAGCATCGTGATCGGTGCAGGCGGGCAACCGGGAATGTGCAAATCGACCGGCATCACGGCCGCAACGCCGCCGACAACCGCATAGGAGGATGCGAAACATCCCCCGTCGACGGCGCAGTCGCCGACAGCCACCACCCATTTCGGGTCCGGCGTCGCGGCATGGGTCCGTTCGAGCGCCTCGCGCATGTTCTTCGTCACCGGCCCTGTCACGAGCAGCACGTCGGCATGGCGGGGCGAGGCGACGAAGCGCAGCCCGAAACGCTCGATGTCGTAATAGGCGTTGTTGAGCGCGTGGATCTCGAGTTCGCAGCCATTGCACGAGCCGGCATCCACTTCCCGGATCGCCAGGCTGCGACCGAGACGGCGCCGCGCCGCGAGCCCAAGCGCCTGGCCAACCTCGGCAAGCGCCGCGTCATCGGGTGCCGGCGGCGGTTCCGTCACCGGCAGGCGGATCAGGCTTTCGAACAGCAGCTTGCGCATCGCGCCGTACCCTCAGAGATCGTGGCCGGAATAGGAGCAGTTGAACGACTTGTTGCAGAGCGGGAAGTCCGCGACGATGTTGCCCTCGATGGCCGCTTCCAGCAGCGGCCAC
Source organism: uncultured Elioraea sp. (assembly GCA_937995555.1). Taxonomy (GTDB): domain Bacteria; phylum Pseudomonadota; class Alphaproteobacteria; order Acetobacterales; family Acetobacteraceae; genus Elioraea. The sequence continues at coordinate 1,548 of CALKJX010000325.1, read as the reverse complement.
TGGAACCAGGATGGATCGCGCAGATGGCAGCGCGCGATCCGGCCATTCTCGGCCAGTCGCAGCCACACCAGCACGTCGCCGCGGAAGCCTTCGACCAGCGCCATGCCCTCGCCCGCGGCCGGACCCACATCGCGACGCACCGCGCCGTCCGGCAGCGCATCGAGGATCTGCTCGATCATCCCGAGGCTCTGCTCGACTTCGCGGATGCGGATCCAGACCCGCGCATTGACGTCACCCGCATCCAGCGTCGGCACCTCGAACGTCAGGCGGTCATACGGCGGGTAGCACGTCGACTGGCGCGCATCGAAGCGACGGGCGGAGGCGCGGCCGACGAAACCGCCGGCGCCGAACTGTCGTGCCAGATCGTGGCCGAGAGCGCCCGTGCCCACCGTGCGGTCCTGCAACGAGGCAGTGTTGTCGTAGAGCTCGATCAGCGCCGGGAAGCGCCGTCGCACCGTCGTGAGCAGGTCGCGCAGCGACGCCACCCCGTCCGAGGTCAGATCGACGGTCACTCCGCCGGGAATGATACGATCGCGCATCAGGCGATGGCCGAAACAGGCGTCGGAAGCTCGCAGCACCTGCTCGCGCAGGATGCCGCACTGGGCGTGCATCAGGCTGAAGGCGGCGTCGTTGCAGATCGCGCCGATATCGCCGAGATGATTGGCCACGCGCTCCAGCTCCGCCATCAGGGCACGCAGCCAGTGCGCGCGCTCCGGAGCCTCGACGCCGAGTGCCGCCTCGACGGCCCGCGCGAAGGCGAGCGCGTAGGCTATGGTGCTGTCGCCCGAGACGCGGCCCGCGATCCGCGCGCCCTGCTCCGGCGCCGCGCCGGCCATCAGCCCCTCGATCCCCTTGTGGACGTAGCCGAGCCGTTCCTCCAGGCGCACGACGGTCTCGCCGCTGGCGGTGAAGCGGAAATGGCCGGGCTCGATGATGCCCGCGTGGACCGGACCGACCGGGATCTGGTGCAGGCTCTCGCCCTCGGCGGCAAGGAAGGCGTAGGCACCATCTCGGGGGCCGATCGATGCGCCGAGCGGATGGCTGAGGCCCCACCGTCCGTGGTCGAGCCATGGCCGCGCGTCCGGCAGGCCGATCGGTGCCAGCCCGAACAGGTCCTGCGCGGCCCGCTCCAGGCGGATGGCCGGTGGGTGCTGCGCGCCGACCGAGGGGTAGCGGCCGTCGGCGCAGTCGAAACTCAGGACGGCGATCGCTCCGGTGGCTTCGTCGCGCAGCCCCATGTGGACGCAGGTCGGCTCGCCCCAGAGTGCGAGCAGCGTGAAAGCGCCCGCAGCAAGCTGCGCCGCTGCCTCCTGCCACTGCGCCTCATCGACGACAACGCGCGGCCACGGCCGATGCGAGTTGATCGGCCGGCCGTCGCTGATCAGGTCGCCGAGGCCCGGCATCATCGCCTCCTTCCCTGGCTCATCCGAGGATCGCGGCGACATGCTGGAACCAGGCCACGAGCGGCGGCGGCAGGTAGAGCCCGGCCACCAGCACCAGCCCGAGATGGGCGAACATCGGCAGATAGGACGCTTCGACCGGCGCGGT
>CALKJX010000324.1 GCA_937995555.1 uncultured Elioraea sp. | reverse complement strand
AACGTGATTAGCAATCTTGTCTCGGAGACGCTGGACGAAGCGGAACTCGCCGCCCTTGTCGACGAACTAATAAAGAGAAAACACATCGTCGTCACCAAGGGCAACACCGAGGGCACGACGGACGAGGTGATGCTCGGCCAGCTCGGCGGCGGGGCCAAGCCGCTGGCCATCGCCGCGGGCGTGGCGGCCTTCATGGGCTTCCTGCCGGGCATGCCTCTGCTGCCCTTCCTCGCGCTGTCGGCGGCGGCGGGGGCCGCGGCCTGGGCGCGGCACCGCCGGGGGCAGGCGCCGGCGGCGGCACCGGAGGCCCCGGCGCCCGCGGCCGATCCGCCGATCGCCGAGACGCTGCGGATGGACCTGCTGCGGCTCGAACTCGGCTACGGGCTGCTCTCGCTTGCCGCCGGGGAGGCGCCGCGCCTGACCGAGCAGATCAAGGGCCTGCGCCGCAGCATCGCGCAGGAACTGGGCTTCGTGCTGCCCTCCGTCCGCATCCAGGACAACCTCGCCCTGCCGCCCGACACCTACGCCATCCGCGTGAAGGAGATCGAGGCCGGGCGCGGCCAGCTCCGCCCGCCGCTGCTGCTCGCGATCGATCCGGCGGGCGGCGTGCCCGACCTGCCCGGCGAACGCTGCCAGGAGCCGAGCTTCGGCCTGCCCGCGATCTGGATCGAGGAATCCCAGCGCGAGGAGGCGCTGGCGCGCGGCTGCACCGTGGTGGACGCCGCCGGCGTGCTCGCGACCCACCTGACCGAGCTCGTGCGCGAGAACATGGCCGAGCTGCTCTCCTTCGCCGAGACGCAGAAGCTGCTCGACGATCTGCCGCGTGAACATCAGCGCCTGGTCGCCGATCTCACCGCCGCGCAGGTTGGCACCGGCACGATCCAGCGCGTGCTCCAGGCGCTGCTCGCCGAGCGTGTCTCGATCCGCGACCTGCCGACGATCCTGGAAGGCATCCAGGATGCCGCCGGCGGCGCGCGCGGCTTCAACGCACTGCTCGCCTCGGTCCGCAACCGGCTCGCGCGCCAGATCACCGACAGCCTGATGGGGCCGAACGGCTATGTCCCGCTGGTGACGCTCTCGGCCGAGTGGGAACGCGTCTTCGCCGAGTCGATGGTCGGCCCGCCCGAGGATCGCCAGCTCGCCGTCCAGCCGACCAAGCTTCAGGAGTTCATGGCCAGGGTACGCGAGGTGTTCGACCGCGCCGCCACCATGGGCGAGCAGCCTGCGCTGCTGGTCAGTCCGCATCTGCGCCCGCATATCCGCGCGATCGTCTAGCGGTTCCGGCCTTCCACGCCGGTGCTGAGCCAGACCGAGGTGCACGCGCGCGCGCGGATCCGCACGGTGGGCACGATCTGATCCATGCGGCTTCGCGTCTTCCATGCCCGCACTACCGCCCAGGCACTCTCGCAGGCACGCGCGGCCCTCGGCGAGGACGCGCTGATCCTGACGACGCGCCGAGCCCAGGGCGGCGTCGAAGTGACCGCGGCCGCGCCGGTGGAGGACGAGCCGGTCGAGCGGGTGGTACCGCTTGCGCAGCGCCGCGCGGCGCCGGACCGGACGATCGTCGCCGCGCTGCGTGCGCATGGCGTGCCGGAGTCACGGATCGAGGCGCTGGCCGCCAACTCCTCCCTGGCCGCGGGCATGGCCGAGATACTCGGCTTCGCGAAGCTGCCGCTCGGGCCGGGCACGGTCCTGCTGCTCTGCGGCCCGCCCGGCGCGGGCAAGACGCTGACGGTGGCGAAGCTCGCGACCCGGCTGCGCATCGAGGGCAGCGCACCCGCCGTGATCGCCGCCGATGGCAGGCGCGCCGGTGCGGTCGATCAGCTCGCGGCATACACCCGCCTGCTCGGTCTCAACCTCGTGGTCGCGCCCGACATCCCCCGGCTCGCCAAGGCGATCGCGCGCCGCCCGATCGAGGCTCCGACGCTGGTCGATATGGCCGGGATCGATCCGTTCTGTGACCAGGACGGCACCGAGCTCGCCGCGCTGATCGAAGCGGTCGGCGCTGCCGCGGCGCTGGTGCTGCCGGCCGGTACAGATGCGGTGGAAGCCGAGGACATCGCCGCCGCCATGGCCGCGCGCGGCGTGCGCCATCTGCTGCCCACGCGGCTCGATGTCGCGCGACGCATCGGTGCCGTGGTCTCCGCTGCGGCCGCCGGCGATCTCGTCCTCGCCGAGGCCGGCACGGGACCGGGCGCGACCGACGGGCTGACAACGCTCGATCCGACCATCCTCGAAGCCTGGCTGCTGGCCCCGCCCGCGGCGCGGCGCAGCCTTCGCAAGGACGTCATGGCATGACAGCACCGCCCCGACCGCGCGCGCCACGGCTGATCGCCATCGCCTCCGGCAAGGGCGGCGTCGGCAAGACCTGGTTCGCGATCACGCTGGCCCAGGCGCTCGCCGCGCAGCGCCACCGCGTGCTGCTGGTGGATTGCGATGTCGGACTCGCGAATGTCGATGTGCAGCTCGGACTCGATCCCGAGCGTGACATCGCCGCGCTGCTGAAACGCGGGTCGCTGGACGACTCTGCCATGCCCGTGGCTGCCGGGTTCGATGTGGTCGCGGGCCGTTCCGGTTCCGGCGCGCTGGCGGGCTCGGATCAGGCCGCGGCCGAGCGCATCCTCGACGCGCTGGCCGCGCCGTCGCGCTGGGAGGTCGCGATCCTCGATCTCGGCGCCGGCATCGAGAAGCTGCAACGGCGTCTCGCCAGTGCGGCCGACACGCTGCTGGTGCTCACCACCGAGGAGCCGACCGCGTTGACGGACGCCTATGCCTGCCTGAAGCTCGCCGAGACGGATGCGCCAGGCGGCGATCGGCGCATCGTCGTCAACATGGCCTCCTCGCGCGCCAACGGCGAGCGCACAGCGGCGGTGTTGCAGAAATCCTGCGCGCGTTTCCTCGGCGTCACCCCGCCGCTCGCGGGGGTGGTGCGGCGTGATGCGCGCGTGGCGGACGCGATCCGCCGGCAGACGCCGTTCCTCACGCGTCACCCAACCGCGGAGGCTGCGCGCGATGTCGAGGCGATCGCGGAGTCGCTGCTCGCCGCATTCGCCTGATCGTCAGGGCAGGACGCGATAGACCGTCGTCTCGCGCACGAGACGGTCCTCCAGCTCGCGCGTCACCGCGACCTCGTAGCGCGCGAGCGCCGCTAGACCCGCGCGCGGCAGGTAGGCGCGGCCGGGATCAGCCAGCAGCACGGTGATGTCGCGACCAGCCGCCTCGCGCAGCCACGGCACGATCCGCGCGGTCATGCGCGCCTCGTAGCAGACATCGCCGGCCAGGATCACCTCGGCCTCAGCCGGGCGCAGCAGCGGATCGCCAAGAGCGATGGTCACCGTCACGCCGTTCAGCGCGGCGTTGGCGCGGATTGCCGCTGCGGCCAGCGGGTCGATCTCGGCCGCGGTCACCGAGGCACCGGCACGCGCGGCCGCGATCGCGGCGATCCCGCAGCCGGCAGCGAGATCGAGCACGCGCCTGCCAGCGACCTGTGCGGGGTCGTCGAGCACGAAGCGCGCGAGCGCCTGCCCGCCCGGCCAGGCGAAAGCCCAATAGGGCGGCTCCACACCCTGGCGCGCGAGGGTCTGCTCGGTCGCCTGCCAGATCGGCGTGATCTCCGAGGCGAGATGCAGCGCAAGCTCCGGCACCAGCGGGGCGCGACCGATTGCGGTCTGGCCGACCACGAACGCGGCAGCCGCCTCGGGCGTCATGCGACGCGGCCCAGCACGATGGCCGCCGCGATCGTGAGCCCGACCTCGCGATTGGCGCGGAACAGCCGCCCGCACAACGCTGGGTCGTGGATGTCGAGTGCCACGACCTGCCGCGCGAGCAACAGCGCCGGCAGAGCGAGCCCAGCCAGGAACAAGAGCGAGAGTCCCGCCAGCAGACCCGAGGCCGCGACCAGCGCCACCGTCGCGACGTAGCATGCGGCAAGGAACGGCCGCGTGCGCTCGCCGAACAGGCGCGCGGTCGAGTGCACACCGATCAGCGCATCGTCCTCGCGATCCTGATGCGCATAGATCGTGTCGTACCCGAGGGTCCAGAAGAACGCCGCCGCGTAAAGCACCAGCGCCGCCGCGTCGAGCGTGCCGGCGGCGGCGGCGTAGCCCATCGGCACGCCCCAGTTGAAGGTGATGCCGAGAAAGGCCTGCGGCCACCACGTGACGCGCTTCGTCAGCGGATAGACCGCGATCGGCAGCAGCGAGACGACGCCGAGCGCGATCGCCAGCGGATGAAGCTGGAGCAGGATCAACAGCCCGGCGAACAGCAATGCCGCGAGGAACACCAGCGCCCGGACCGGCGTGACCGCACCGGAGGCGAGCGGGCGGGCGGCGGTGCGGGCGACGCGTCTGTCGATGTCGCGGTCCCAGAGATCGTTGATGACGCAGCCCGCGCCGCGCATCACCACCGCCCCCACCGCGAACAGTCCGACCAGCCACGGATCCGGCCAGGGCGCGCCGGCGAGCGCGATGCCCCAGAGCCCCGGCAGGAACAGCAGCCACGTGCCGATCGGCCGGTCAAGCCGGATCAGCACGGCATAGGGGCGAGCGGCCTCGGGCAGGGCCGCGATCAGCCCGCCCGGCCGGATATCGCTCGCCTGTGCGCCTGCCTGGTCCATCACCCCTATAGTCGATGCGACGGAGCGAACGGCAAGCGATGAGCGAAATCCGACTGCACGTGACCGGGCCACTGGCCGCAGGAGCGATGGTCGCGACCACTCCGGCCCAGGCATACTACCTCGCCGCGGTGATGCGCCGCGCCGTCGGCGACCCGATCTTGCTGTTTGACGGCCGCAGCGGCGAATGGCGGGCACGCATCGCCGCGCTCTCGCGCAAGGCTGCCTTGCTCACGGTGGAGGAGCGGACGCGGCCGCAGTCTCCCGACCCCGATCTCTGGCTGCTCGCACCGGTGCTGAAGCGCGAGACCACGGAGTGGATGGTCGAGAAGGCGACCGAGCTCGGCGCCTCGCGGATCCTGCTGACCACCAGCGCGCGCAGCGCGGTGACACGCACCAACCCCGACCGGCTCACGGCGATCGGCGCCGAGGCGGCCGAGCAATGCGAGCGGCTGAGCGTGCCCGAGCTGGTCCCTCCGACGCCGGTCGCGCAGGTGCTGGCGTCATGGCCCGCCGGCCGGCACTTGCTGGTCGGCGATGAGTCGCGCACCGCCCCGCCGGCCGTCAGGGTGATCCGCGGCGCCGCGCCCGGCCCCTGGGCGCTGCTCGTCGGGCCGGAGGGCGGTTTCACCGGGGCCGAGCTTGACGCGTTCCGGAAACTCCCCTTCTGTCACCCGGCCACCTTCGGCCCTCGCATCCTGCGGGCCGAAACGGCGGCCATTGTCGGCCTCAGCCTGATCCAGGCGCTGGCCGGCGATTGGCGCGACCCATGAGGGCGATCACCCGCCCAACCGCCAGGCGGACCATCTCGGTGGCTTTGCGGTT
>CALKJX010000323.1 GCA_937995555.1 uncultured Elioraea sp. | reverse complement strand
CAGCCGGAACAACCCGTTCGGCGCGATCGGGCTGATCCTGATGCTGATCCTCGCCCCGCTCGCGGCGATGCTGGTGCAGATGGCGATCAGCCGCTCGCGCGAATACGAGGCCGATCGCGTCGGCGCCGAGATCTGCGGCAATCCGCGCTGGCTCGCCTCGGCGCTGGTGAACCTGCACAACACCGCGCGGCGGATCGAGAACCACCACGCCGAGGCCAATCCCGCGCTCGCGCACATGTTCATCATCAATCCCCTGTCCGGAGCGCGCATGGACAACCTTTTCTCGACCCATCCGAAGACCGAGAACCGGGTCGCCGCGCTGGAGGAACTGGCGCGCCGGATGGGCGGCGGTGGCGGCAGCGTCGCCTCGCGCCCTGTCGCGCCGCGCCGCGCCGGCGGCTCGGTACCCACCTCAGGCGCGCGTTGATCGCCACCGTCCGGACGGCAGCGGCACTGCGCGCCGCGCTCGCACCGTGGCGGCGGGAGGGCTTGCGGATCGGCTTCGTGCCGACGATGGGCGCGCTGCATCGTGGCCACGCGACGCTGGTCGAGCGCGCGCTCGCTGCCTGCGACCGCGTGGTCGTGTCGGTGTTCGTCAACCCGACCCAGTTCGCGCCGGACGAGGACTTCGCGCGCTACCCGCGCACCGAGGCGGCGGATGCGGCGCTGCTCGATCGTATCGGTGCGCATCTGCTGTACGCGCCGGCGGTGGAGGAGATCTACCCGCCGGGCGATGCGACGCGCGTGAAGGTCGCGGGGCTGACCGAGCCGTTGGAGGGCGCGATCCGCCCGCATTTCTTCACCGGCGTGGCCACGGTCTGCGCGCGGCTATTCTGCCACGTGCAGCCCAACGCGGCCTTCTTCGGCGAGAAGGATTACCAGCAGCTTCTGGTGGTGCGGCGGATGGCGCGGGATCTCGGGCTCGGTGTCGAGGTGATCGGCGTGCCGACCGTGCGCGAATCCGACGGACTCGCGCTGTCGTCACGCAATGCGTATCTCTCGGCCACGGAGCGCGCGGCGGCGCCCGTGCTGCACCGGGTGTTGCAGGACCTGGCGGCAGCACTGCGTGACGGCGCGACGATGGCGACGCTCCGGCCGGACGCCGTGCGCGCGCTGCTCGACGCGGGCTTCACCGCGCCCGACTATCTCGACCTGCGCGATGCGGAGACGCTCGCGCCGCTCGACCGCCTTGACGCCACGCCCGCGCGCCTGCTGGTCGCGGCGCGCCTCGGCACCACGCGTCTGATCGACAACATCCCGGTTCAGCGCGCGTAGAGGGTCAGCGTCAGGCGCTGCCCGCGCGAGTAGTTGAGCCCCGTGATCGTCGCGACCGCGCGCGGGCCGAAGCCGAGGCGATCGGCCTCGGCACGGAACGCGGCATCGTCGCGGTCGCGCACCAGCGCGAGCCCGCGTGGCCGCGCGGCCAGATGCTGCGCGGCCTCCGCGCCGTCGCGGATCAGCCGCGTGTCGGTGCCGGCGAGGAACACCAGCGAGGGCTCGTGGAACCCCGCCGCGGCGAAGGGCCGTTCCGCGGCCGGCGGACGCCCCCCGGTCGCGCGCCAATGCGCCTCGGCGGCCGCGACCACGCGGGGGCTGATCCAGATCGGCTCGATGCGCGGCAGCACGCCCTCGAGCAGCGCCACGGCCAGCAGGGGCGCTGCGGCCAGCATCGCCACCGCCGCCCGGCGCAGCTCGGCGGCCCGCAGCACCACCCAGACCAGTGCGGCGACGACGATCACCGCGACCGGCGTGCCCCACGGAATCCCACCTCCGGCCGCGACCGGCAGGGCGATCGCCAGCGCCGCGATGATCACCGCCGCCAACAGCCACAGCCCGAGCGACACATGGCCCAGCCAGCGCGGCGGCGCGCGGCGCGCCGGGTCGAGCAGCCAGCGCGCGGCCAGCAGCGCGACCGCCGGGAACGTCACGCTGACGTAGTGCGGCAGCTTGGTCGGCAGCAGCTCGAACACCAGCCAGGTCGGGATGATCCAGGCGAGCAGCACCCGCACCACCGGATCGGCGCGCAACGCCCACGTGCCCGGGATCGCGCGCAGCACGATCAGCGAGGCCGGGAACAGCGTCAGCGCGATCAGCAGCAGGTGGTAGCCCGGCGGGCCGCCATGCGCCTCGTCCGCGCCCGTCACCTTGCCGCCGAGATCGCCGCGCAGCGCTTCGAGGAAGAACGCGCCGTCGGTGGCGATCCAGATCAGCACCGCCCAGGGGGCGACCACGGCGAGCGCGAGCGGTAAGCCCCAGGACGCACGCAGCGCGCCGAGCCAGTCGCGTGGCCGCCCTGCCCGGCGGTCAAGCCACCAGAGCGCGAGCGCCGCGAGTCCCGCGACCATCGGCGCGACGGGTCCTTTCAGGAGCGCGCCGAGACCGAGCGCTGCCCAGAACCCGGCCGCCTGCGCCGCGCCGAACGACCCGGGCGCGAGTGCGGCGCGCGAGAACAGCAGCATCATCGCCGCCACGGCGGCGAGCAGCGCCGCGTCGGTCTTGGCGATGTGCGTCTCGACCACCACCACCAGGCTCGCCGGCAGCATCAGCGCCGCGGTCAGCGCGGCCTCGCGCCCGACCAGGTGCCGCCCCAGCGCGAACGTGAACAGCGCCGCGAGGATGCCGCCCGCCAGCGAGGGAATGCGGTAGGGCCAGATGTCGGTGCGCTCGGCGAGGCCGAGCGAGGTCGCGGCCGAGACCGTCGCCGCCTGCGCCCAGTGGATGCCGACCGGCTTCTTGTTGCGGGCGACATCGCCGAAGCGGATCTCGACGTAGTCGCCCGTCTCCAGCATCTGCTTGGTCGCCTGCGCGAAGCGGCTCTCGTCGCGGTCCGTGGGGGGGATCGCGAAGAACCCGGGCAGGAACACGAGCAGCGAGAACGCGACGATCAGCAGGGATGGCCGCCGTACCGCACAGAGGCGGGCGAGCCGGTCCTGA
>CALKJX010000322.1 GCA_937995555.1 uncultured Elioraea sp. | reverse complement strand
CCAGCCTGATCGAGCAGCAGCACGGCGTGCCGACCCGGCGCCACCATGGCCGAGACCTCGGCCGGGTGCGGGTTCATCGCTGCGGTGTTGCAGAAGGGCAGGACCAGGGCCGTGCCCTATGTCTTCCTTGGGGCAGACGGCCCCGAAGATGCAGGTCGAGGCGTAGCGCTGGTCCTGCGGCGCCGAGGGCCTGGTGCCACGCCGTGTCCAGTGGCGGGTGATGCCGTTCTTCTGGCCGACCCTGGCTTCGTCGGCGAACCGGATCTCCACCGCGTCGAGGCCGAGGCCTTTCTCCTCGGCAATGGCGTCCGGGGCCGCGGGAAAGTTTTCTTGAACGCCTCGATGGCGCCGATCGCCTGGGCGTGATGCTTCGGCCGCGCCGAGCGCTTGCGGCAGCCCATCGCGCGCACCTGCCGGCTCGGGGTCCGCTTCGAGACCCTGACGCTGAACTCCTCCCACAGCCACTGGCCGAGGTCGACCAGCCGCCACAGCACCACGCCGTGGACCGCAGGCAGCCGGCCCGCCTCGATCGCCGCGGCCAGCGCCAGCAGGCGGTGCGACCGCGCCGCGTCCTTCGAGCGCCGTGCCGGGGCGCGCAGATCCCGTGCATCGCAGTCGGGACGAAGGGGAAACGGCTGACCCATGGCGAGACGCCGTTGCTCGCCAGGGTGAACCACATCACCCGCGCGTCGGGGAATCGCACACGTGGGTCAAAGGCCATGGGACTTGGTACAAAGGCCCCCCCCGGGCGAGAAGAGACTTCCGCGAAGCGCGGTTCCTACAAGCCCCGGCAACCCAAGGTGGCGCGAGTTTCAACCTGAGACACTGCCAAGTCTTGGGCTGATTTTCGGCCATCGACGTGCCGGTGCCACCCTGTCAGGGCAGCGCCAACGATCATCGCCCCTGCGTCGAAGCGTGCCGGCGACCGCCGCCCGTCACGGCCTGTGCGGGGCGAGGAACCTGAATGGCGACGGCTCCCTGGTGATGTCGGTCATCACCTCGATCAGACAGGGCGCGTTCGCCGCCAGTGCCTCCCGCAGCGCGCCGCGCAATCCGGCGGCGTCCGTCACCCGCCAGGACCGCACGCCGAACGCCTTGGCGTAGGTCTGGAAGTCGGGATTGGTCAGCTCGGCGCCGCAATGACGGCCATCATAGAGTCGGCGCTGATCGCGCAGCACATTGCCGTAGGAATTGTTGTTGAACAGCACCGTCACCAGGTTGATGCCGTAGCGCACCGCCGTCGCCAGATCCGATCCGCCGAACAGGAAACCGCCATCGCCGGTCACCGCCACCACGGCGCGATCGGGATACGCGACCTTGACGCCGAGCGCGGTCGGGAAGCCGGCGCCGAGATTGCCCGAGAAGCCCGAACCGATCGCGGTGCGCGGCGCATGGAACGGCATGCCGAACGCGGAGACGTAGCCCACCTGTGTCATCTCGTCGCAGAAGATGCCGTCCTCCGGCAGCGCATCACGGATCGCCTCCAGGAACGACATCTGCGGCTGGACCGACTGGATCTCGGCCGCGACCTCGGTCCTGGCCCGCGCGATCCTGGCAGCGCGGTCCGGATCGTCGCGGCGCGCGACGGCTTGGGTGAGCGCGCGTGTCGCATCAGCAGCATCAGCCACGATGCCGAGATCGACGCTGAGCCTGCGGAATTCGGCGGGATCGATGTCGATGCGTGCAATCCGCACGCCGTCCGGCAGCTCACCCCAGCGCGCGATCGGCACATCGAGCCGCGTGCCGATGCCGATCAGCAGATCCGTCTCGGGCCAGAGCCTGTAGCCCTCGGGAACGGTCAGGCTCAGCGGATGCCGGTCATCCAGCACGCCGCGGCCGCCGCGGTAGCGCACGACCGGCGCGCCGATCTTCTCCGCGAGCGCCCGAATCTCGGGGCCCGCGTCCATCGCACCCGAACCGACCCAGATCATCGGGTTGCGCGCCGCGTCGATCATCCCGGCGAGACGCGCGATCTTCACCGGGTCCGGGACCGGAGCGGCGTGGGGCGGCAGGGGATCGCAGGGCGTCACCTCGGCCTCGGCTGGCAACTGATCGAGCGGCACCTCGAGCGCCGCCGGGCCGGGCCGGCCGGACAGCATCTCCTGGAACGCGCGCGCGACCTTGCGGGGCGCCTCGGTCGGGTCCTCGATCCGCTCGGCGTGTCGCACCAGGGTGCGCAGCGTCGCGAGCTGGTCCGGCAGTTCATGGAGCTGGCCGCGCAGCCGGCCGATCAGAGTGGATGGCACCTGCCCGGTCAGGCAGAGCACCGGTGCGTTCACGCTCCAGGCGGTGGAGAGCGCGGCCGTGGTGTTCAGCAGGCCGGGGCCCGGCACGACGGAATAGACGGCGGGCTTCCCGGTCGCGCAGGCATAGCCGAGCGCCATGTAGGCCGTGGTCTGCTCATGCCGCGCATTGATCACCCGGATTCGGTTGGCGTTGCGCGCGAAGGCGTCGAACAGCCCGTACATCTGCACACCGGGCAGCCCGAACACGGTGTCGATCCCGTGGCGAAGCAGGCTGTCGACGATCGCCTCGCCACCGGTCATGCGCGGCATGGTACGTGTGCCCTCCTCCGAGCGATGCGCCGGCAATCGACCATCGAACGGCGCCGCTGCCAAGTGGCTGGCCGGCACGCACTGCGATCGCGCTCCACCGAGCGGTGCCGCCACGGGACGGGTTGCCGACCGCCCCGCCCCGCCGCAGGATGCCTCGTTCTCGTCTCGTCCAGGAAGGAACTCCCTGAATGCCCCATGTGCTGCTCGAGCGGCCGCTCCATCCTGCCGGCCGCGCGATCCTCGATGCGCGCCCCGGCGTCACAGTGGAGGTCGCGACGGACGTCGACGACTTCGCCACCCGCGCCACCAAGGCCGATGCGATCCTGCTCTGGCTCAGCCGTGTCGATGCCGCGTTCCTGGACCGCTGCCCGAAGCTGAAGGTGGTCGCGCGCTACGGCGTCGGCTTCGACACCATCGACATCCCCGAATGCACGAGGCGCGGCCTGCCGGTCGCAGTGGTGAACGGCGCCAACGATCTCGGTGTGGCCGAGCACGCGATGGGGTTGCTGCTCGGCGTCGCCCGCCAGGTGCCGGCCTACGACAGGATGGTGAAGGGCGGCGAGTGGCGCTCGGTGGACGGACCGCCGATCGGCGAACTCGCGGGCCGCACCGTGCTGGTGATCGGCTACGGCCGGATCGGCACGCGCGTCGCCCGGCTCTGCGCCGCCTTCGGTATGCGCGTCATGGTGCACGATCCCGCCTTCCCAACCCCGCGCATCGCCGCCGACGGACACATTCCGGCGGCGGACTGGAAGGCCGCGCTGCCGGAGGCCGACGTGGTGACGCTGCACTGTCCGCTGCACGAGGGCACGCATCACCTGATCAACGCGGACGCCTTCGCGCGCATGAAGAAGGGCGTGTGGCTGATCAACACCGCGCGCGGGCCGGTGGTGGATGAGGCTGCGCTGGTGGAGGCGCTCCGCTCGGGCAAGGTGGCGGCCGCCGGGCTCGATGTGCTGACGATCGAGCCCGCGGTGAAGGACAATCCGCTGTTCGGCTTCGACAACGTCATCCTCTCGCCGCACAGCGCTGCGTCCGCGCAGGAGACGCTCGCGAAGATGGCGGTGCGCGCCGCGCACAACATCCTCGATGCGCTCGACGGCAAGATCGATCCCGGCTTCCTGGTGAACCCCGAGGTGCTGCGGAGGAACGCCTGAGATGCCGCACGTCCTCTGCCTCCGTCCGATCCATCGGGACGCGATCGCGCTGATGCGGGCGACCCCGGGCGTGACCGTCGAGGTGCTCGACCCGGTCACGCCGGAGTCTCTCTCCGCGCGCATCGCCGAGGCGGACGCGATCACGGTCCGGATCACGCGGATCGACGCCGGGCTGATCGCACAGGCACCGAAGCTGCGCATCGTCGCGCGTCATGGCGTGGGCTACGACGCGGTGGATGTCGAGGCTCTCACCGCCCGCGGCATCCCGCTGACGGTCACGCCCGACGCGAACGCGGTCAGCGTCGCCGAGCACGCGCTGATGCTGATGCTGACGATCGCACGCCAGACGCTTAGCTACCACGCGCGGACCAAGGCCGCACAATGGGGCTTTCCGGACGCGCTCCCGACCTTCGATCTCGCCGGCCGTACCGTACTCGTGATAGGTTTCGGGCGGATCGGCGGACGCGTCGCGCGGCTTTGCGCAGCCTTCGGCATGACGGTGCTGGTGCGCGACCCCTACGTTCCGCGCAACACCATCAAGGGCGCAGGCTTCACGCCGGCGGACGATCTCGACGCGGCTCTCGCCGCGGCCGACATCGTCACCCTGCACTGCCCGTCCAACAGCGAGACGCGCGGGCTGGTGAACGAGGCATTCCTGAAGGCCGCGAAGCCAGGCGTGGTGCTGGTCAACACCGCGCGGGGGACGCTGGTGGACGAGCCGGCCCTCGCCGCTGCGCTTGCGTCCGGCCATGTCGCTGCGGCGGGCCTCGATGTGTTCGCCGTCGAGCCGGTGGAGCAAGGCAACGTGTTGCTCAAGGCGCCGAACGTGGTGCTGATGCCGCACAGCGCAGCCGCGACGGCGGAGAGCATGCGGCGCATGGCGATGTCCTGCGCGGAGAGCATCCTCGCCTGCTTCGAGGGCCGGCTTGACCCGCATGTCGTGGTCAACCCGGAGGTGTTGCGCCGCAGCGCCTGACTGCGCCGGCGCCCCCGCCGCGCACCCGGGAACAGCGGTCGGGGAGACAGGGCGAGGGGGTGTGACGGGCCCCGCATGCACCGCTCGCGCGACTCGCCGTCCATCCCCTTGGGCTCCGGTCCGGACCTCGATCGCGCGCGGCCGTCGCCGCTTGACGACTGTAGGACATATCCGGTTGCTCGCCCCTGGCGGAGATGGGGAGCTGGGTGCGGGAGGACGGCGGCACGACCACACGGGCGGGGGAGGTCGCGGTCGTGTCCCTGGTGGTGGCGTAGGTCCTGGGGGCGGTCATCGGCGGATCGCTGGTAGGGTTGGCTTGCGATGACGTGCTCCCTGCTTTCCTACCGCGGATACCTGGATCGGTTCTCCGTTTACCCCTGTTCCGGACCGAGGTGGATCGGGCCGAGGGCGGGCTGCTGGACGGACTGGAGAAGGCGCTCGCCAAGCGTGTGCTGAACGCGGAGATGGACCATCACCTGGACGCCGATGCCGAGGCGCTGCCCCTGCCGGTGACGCTCGCGATCTCCGCGCACGGGGCTTCTTCAGCCATCTGCGCTCGGGGCTTGCCACCATCGGGGATCTCGCCGCGGCGGCGAGCCGCCGCTCGCCGATCTTGTCGCCGGCAGGATCGATGGCGGCGTGGTCACCTTCGCCGCCGCGGTTGCCCAGGCGCGCGCAGGCCAGCTCATGCCGCTCGCCGTCCCTGCCGCCACCCGCACGCGCGACTTCCCCGGGGTGCCGATCGGGGCCGAGACGATCGCCACCTTCGCCGAGATCGCCCATCGCGGGCGCCGCACTCGCGAGACAGCCGGTGACGATGTTGCGGCCGATCCGCCCCTAGGGTCAGGCGGTCGACGGTCGAGAACCGGCGCGCGAGCTGATAGGGAGTCTCCCGGCTCAGGTTGCCGGTCACGCCGAAGCCGAGATGGCGCGTCACATGCGGCATGGCCGGGACCAGCGGCAGCGGATCGTTATCGGCAGCTGCGCGGCATGGCGCAGCGCGTCCTCCGGGCCGCCGCGATGCACGTCACAGACGCCCAGCACGTCGACCAGGAAAAGCCCGTCGGACATGCCGCGCCCCAGCAGCGCGGCAGCCCCGGTCCTGGGGGACGGGCGGAGTTACTGGGTGCTGCGGTCGCGCGGGTGGGTCCGGAGGCCGGGCGAGACATGCCCCACCGTGTTCATCGAGACGGCGTTCAGCGGGATCTCGCGCGGCATGGGGCAAGGGTGGCCGACGCGGGGCCGCGGCGCAAAGCGGAGACCGGCCGCCTCGCCTGAAGGTTGTCCCGAACCGGGCGCTATGGCAGGAAGTCGTCCGCGCGACTGACGCCCGGCCCCGTGGCGGCCCGGGTGCCCCCACCACGCGATGAGGTGTCCTCCGTGCGCAAGCCGCTGAAGAAGGCTGTCCTGCCGGTCGCCGGGCTCGGCACGCGGTTCCTCCCGGCGACCAAGGTGCTGGCGAAGGAAATGCTGCCGGTGGTGGACAAGCCGCTGATCCAGTACGCGATCGAGGAGGCGCGCGCGGCCGGGATCGAGCAGTTCTGCCTCGTCACCGGCCGGGGCAAGACCGCGCTCGTGGAGCATTTCGACCTCGCCTACGAGCTCGAACACACGCTGAAGGAACGGGCGAAGACGGAGGCGCTGGACCTGCTGCGGAGCACCGCGATGGAGCCCGGATCACTGATGAGCGTGCGCCAGCAGGTGCCCCTCGGCCTCGGCCACGCGATCTGGTGCGCGCGCGCCTTCGTCGGCGAGGATCCCTTCGCGATCCTGCTGCCGGACGACCTCGTGCTGGCCGAGGTCTCCTGGGTGAAGCAGCTCGCGGATGTGTACGCCGAGACCGGCGGCAACGTGATCGCCGTGGAGGAGGTGCCGCGCGAGCACACACAGCGCTACGGCATCCTCAAGGTCGGCCAGGATGATGGCCGCGTCGCCGAGGTGCTGGGCCTGGTCGAGAAGCCGAAGCCCGAGGAGGCGCCGTCCACGCTCTCGATCATCGGCCGCTACGTGCTGAGGCCCGAGGTGATCGCCGAGATCGCCCGCTTCGAGCGGGGCGCGGGCGGCGAGATCCAGCTCACGGACGCGATGGCGCGGCTGATCGGCCGCCAGCCCTTCCACGGGCTGCGCTGCCAGGGCCGGCGCTTCGACTGCGGCGACAAGGCCGGCTTCCTGGAGGCGCAGATCGCCTTCGCGCTGAAGCGCCCCGATCTTGCCGGGAAGGTGCGCGACTTCCTGTCCCGATACGTCTGATCCCGAGCCCGAGGACCCTGATCCATGCATGTCGCGATGATCGGCGCCGGCTATGTCGGCCTTGTCTCCGGCGCCTGCTTCGCCGAGTTCGGCATCGATGTCAGCGTGGTCGACAAGGACCCCGCCAAGATCACGGCGCTGAAGCAGGGCCGGATTCCCATCTTCGAACCCGGACTGGACGAGCTGGTGAAGAGCAACGCCGCCGATGGACGGCTGCATTTCACCACCGACACGGCCGAGGCGGTGAACCGGGCCGATGCCGTGTTCATCGCAGTCGGCACGCCGTCCCGCCGCGGCGACGGCCACGCCGATCTCACCTACGTCTTCGAGGCGGTGCGCGAGGTCTGCGCGGCGTTGACCGGGCCGACCGTGCTCGTGACCAAGTCGACCGTGCCGGTCGGCACCGGCCGCAAGGTGGCCGCGCTCGCCAGGGAGTTGCGGCCGGAGCTCGACATCGCGGTCGCCTCCAACCCCGAGTTCCTGCGCGAAGGCAGCGCGATCGGCGACTTCATGCGCCCCGACCGGGTGGTGATCGGTACCGACAGCGAGCGTGCCCAGGCCGTGCTCAAGCGCCTCTACCGGCCGCTCTATCTGATCGAGACGCCGATCGTGTTCACCGGGCTCGAGACGGCGGAGCTGATCAAGTACGCGGCCAACGCTTTCCTCGCCACCAAGATCACGTTCATCAACGAGGTCGCCGATCTCTGCGAGAAGGTGGGCGCGGATGTCCACGATGTCGCGCGCGGCATCGGACTGGACGGACGGATCGGACGCAAGTTCCTGCACGCGGGGCCCGGTTTCGGCGGGTCCTGCTTCCCGAAGGACACGCTCGCCCTGGTGCGCACCGCGCAGGACGCCGGCACGCCGGTCCGCATCGTCGAGACCGTCGTGTCGGTGAACGATGCGCGCAAGGCGGCGATGGCCGAGCGCGTGATCGCCGCCTGCGGCGGCTCGGTCGCGGGCAAGACCATCGCGGTGCTCGGGCTCACCTTCAAGCCCGAAACCGACGACATGCGCGATGCGCCCTCGCTCGCGATCGTGCCGCGGCTGGTGGAGGCGGGCGCGGTCGTGCGCGCGTATGACCCGGAGGGCATGGCGCAAGCCAAGCCGCTGCTGCCGGCCGAGGTGGTGTACTGCCGCGACGCCTACGACGCGGCCGAGGGGGCGGATGCGCTCGTCGTCATCACGGAATGGAACGTGTTCCGCGCGATCCCGCCGGATCGCCTCGCCAGCGCGATGGCGGGCCGCGTGGTGGTCGATCTGCGCAACATCTTCGACCCCGCGGCGATGCGCGAGGCCGGGTTCGCCTACAGCTCGATCGGCCGCGCCTGAAGGGAGTCACGCTCATGGCATTCAGCCACCGTTTCGATCCCACCACGCTGCGCGAATACGACATCCGCGGCATCGTCGGCCGCACGCTCTCGACCAGGGACGCCTTCGCGATCGGCCGCTGCTTCGGCTCGCTGGTCGCGCGCGACGGCGGGACGACCGTGGCGGTCGGCCGCGACGGGCGGCTGTCGGGGCCGGAACTGGAAGCGGCGCTGGTCGACGGGCTCGTGGCGTGCGGGCTCGCCGTGCTGCGCATGGGGGTCGGGCCGACGCCGATGCTCTACTACCTCGACCGCGCGCGCGACTGCGCCGGCGCGATCCAGGTGACCGGCAGCCACAACCCGCCCGACTACAACGGCTTCAAGATGACGCTGCACCACAAGCCGTTCTTCGGCGCCCGGATCCAGGAGATCGGGCGCATGGCGGCGGCCGGCGATGTGGTGCCGGAGGCGAAGGGGCGCGTCGAGGATGTCGAGATCGCCGGCGACTACGTCACGCGCATCCTGAAGGACTGGGACGGCGGGGCGCGCGCGCTCAAGGTCGTCTGGGACAACGGCAACGGCGCGGCGGGGGACGTGCTGAAGCGCCTCGTCGCCGGCCTTCCCGGCGAGCACATGGTCCTGTTCGGCGAGATCGACGGCCGGTTCCCGAACCATCACCCCGACCCGACCGTGCCCAAGAACCTCGCTGCGCTGATCGCGCGCGTGCGCGAGACCGGGGCGGATGTCGGCATCGCCTTCGACGGCGACGCGGACCGGA
>CALKJX010000321.1 GCA_937995555.1 uncultured Elioraea sp. | reverse complement strand
TGAAGATCGCCGCCAGCCCCAGCAGGAACATGCCCATGGTGCGGCGCGACGCCTCCGCCACCACGACGCAGAACACCGTGCCGACGATGATGTCGGTCTGGGTCGGCATGCCGCCGCGCCCGCGCGGCGCCGACCGCTCAGGCGCGCGGCACGGGCGGGATCGCCGGCTTGTCCGGGGGATCGGCGGCCGGCACGCGCCAGCCCGGGACATTCGGGCCCGGGGCTTCCCGTGACGCCGCCCCGCCGGGCACGATCCGCCCGGCCTTCGCCGTGCTTCAGCGCACGCCGACGCGCCGGTTCAGCGCGAGCTCGGTTTCAGTGAGCTGGAAGCCGACGACCACCGTGTACGACGCGGGCGGCCGCTCGACACTGACCGGCAGCGTCAGCGTGACTTCCTCGCCGGTCATGCGCACACGGCTGCGATTGGCCGGGAAGGAGGCGGCGACCGTGTACACTGCCTTGTCGAGGATGCGGTCCTGTGCGTCCGTCACGGCGACGAAATACGGGATCGCCATGCTGCGATCGCCGGCCGCGGGGCCACGCGTCGCATCCATCGAGAGGTTGAGCGTCACGCGCACCGAGCGGCGCCGGTCTGCGAAGGCGCACTCGCCCGAGAGGCCCGTGATCCGCGCATTGAGCACCAGATCGCTCAGGTCCTGGCTGTCGGGCGTGCGATAGCGGCGCAGATCGGCCGCCTCCGCGAGCACGGCCGTGGTCGGACAGTCCGGCCGCAGGGTCTGCTGGACAGGCGCCTCGCCGCGCCCGCCCCCGCGCAGCGCGCCCTCGCCGCAGGCAGTCAGCGCCAGAGCGAGCGCCAGGGCCGCAATACCCCGCATCTCACGTCGCTCCGCCGGCAAGGGCGTTATGCGAGCCGTCGCAGAACGGCTGCGCCGCCGTGCGCTTGCAGCCGCAGAACCACATCGTCTCATCCTTCTCGGCCTTCCACGTCACCGGCTTGATCCCGGTGCCCTTGTGCGAGCCGTCGCAGAACGGCTGCCTGGCGGACAGCCCGCAGGCGCACCACCAGTACTTCTCGCCGGCCTTCACCTCGACCGCATAAGGCGCGGCCTGCGCCACCTTCGGCAAGCCCACGCCAACCGAGTCCGTCATTTGCGCTCTCCTCCGCGCCATGCACCCTTTGATCCGGCGCGCCTGCCGGGCACTATGCGGAGGCGCCCGCAGGGCCGCAACCAACGCGAGCACGATGACCGACCACAAACACGAACTGAAGATCCTGCTGGCCGGCCCGCGCGGCTTCTGCGCCGGGGTGGACCGTGCGATCCGCATCGTCGAGGAGGCGCTGAAGCGCTTCGGCCCGCCCGTCTATGTGCGTCACGAGATCGTGCACAACCGCTTCGTGGTCGAGAGCCTGGAGGCCAAGGGCGCCGTGTTCGTCGAGGAGCTGGACGCGGTGCCGCAGGGCGTGCCCGTGGTGTTCAGCGCCCATGGCGTGCCGAAATCCGTGCCCGCCGAGGCCGAGGCGCGCGGGCTGTTCCAGCTCGATGCCACCTGCCCGCTGGTGACCAAGGTGCACCGCGAGGCCGAGAAGCACTTCGCGAAGCAGCGCCACCTGCTGCTGATCGGCCATGCCGGCCACCCGGAGGTGATCGGCACGGTCGGCCAGCTGCCGCCGGGCAGCGTGACGCTGGTCGAGGACGTGGCGCAGGCGCGCAGCGTCACGCCGCCCCCGAGCGAGGGGCTCGCCTACATCACCCAGACCACCCTGTCGGTGGACGACACCGCCGAGATCATCGGCGTGCTGCGCGAGCGGTTCCCCGAGATCGAGGGGCCGCGGCGCGAGGACATCTGCTACGCCACCACCAACCGCCAGGCCGCGGTGAAGGAGATCGCCCCGCGCGCCGACCTGACCATCGTGATCGGTGCGCCGAACTCGTCGAACTCGCAGCGGCTGGTGGAGGTCGCGCGCCGGGCCGGCTGCAAGCGGGCGGTCCTGGTGCAGCGCGCGCGCGACCTCGGGGCCGTGCCGTTCGACGGGGTCGAGACCGTGGCGCTCACCGCCGGCGCCTCCGCCCCCGAAAGCCTGGTCGAGGAGGTGATCGAGCTCCTGCGCGAGCATTTCTCGGTGCATGTCGAGGAGGTGCGCGTCGCCGAGGAGGCGGTGATCTTCCGCCTGCCGCCCGCGCTCGCGGTCTGATCGCGCCGCATGGCCGTCTACACCGAGGTTTCGGACGAGGCGCTGGCCGCGTTCCTGCAGCACTACGACATCGGCGCGCTGCTCTCGTTCAAGGGCATCGCAGAGGGGGTGGAGAACTCCAACTTCCTGCTGGTGACCGAACGCGGGCCCTACATCCTGACGCTCTACGAGAAGCGGGTGGACCCGGCCGACCTGCCCTATTTCCTCGGCCTGATGCAGCATCTCGCGGAGCACGGCGTGACCTGCCCGCTGCCGGTCGCGTGCCGCGACGGCGCGCTCGCGCGCGAGCTCTGCGGCCGGCCGGCGGCGATCGTGACTTTCCTTCCCGGCGTGTGGCCGCGGCGCATCCGCAACGAGCACTGCGCCGGCGTCGGCGCGGCGCTCGCGCACCTGCACGAGGCGGGTGCAGGCTTCGCCCTGACGCGCGCCAACGCGCTCGGGCCCGCGGGCTGGCGACCGCTGCTCGACCGGTGCCTGAAGCGTGCCGACACGGTGCGCGAGGGCCTGGCGGCGGAGCTCGAAACGGCGCTCGCCGCGATTCTCGCCCTCTGGCCGTCGGGTCTGCCCACGGGCCACATCCACGCCGACCTCTTTCCCGACAACGTGTTCTTTCTCGGCGAGCGCGTCTCCGGGCTGATCGACTTCTACTTCGCCTGCACCGATCTCTATGCCTACGACCTGGCGGTCTGCCTGAACGCCTGGTGCTTCGAGGCGGACGGGTCGTTCAACGTCACCAAGGGCCGGCTGATGATCGCGGCCTACGAGGCGAAGCGGCCGCTCTCGGCAGGCGAGGCCGAGGCTCTGCCGACGCTGTGCGCGGGGGCGGCGATCCGCTTCCTGCTGACGCGGCTGCACGACTGGTTGCACCATCCGCCCGGCGCGTTCGTCACGCCGAAGGACCCGCTCGAATATCTGCGCAAGCTGCGCTTCCACCGCACGGTGCGCGGGCCGGGCGACTATGGCCGCTGAGCAGGACCCTCCCGTCATCGAGGCTTGGACCGACGGGGGGTGTCGGCCCAATCCGGGTCCCGGCGGCTGGGGCGTGGTGCTGCGCTGGAACGATCACGAGAAGGAACTGTCCGGTGCCGAGCCGGAAACGACCAACAACCGCATGGAGCTGACCGCCGCGATCGCGGCGCTGGAGGCGCCGAAACGCCGCGCGCGGCTGATCATCCATACCGACAGCGAGTATGTCCGCAACGGCGTCACACGCTGGGTGAAGGGCTGGGTACGCAACAACTGGCGCAACGCGGCGCGGCAGCCGGTCGCCAACCAGGATCTCTGGCAGCGCCTGCTGGAGGCCGCGAAGCGGCACGAGGTGGACTGGCGCTGGGTGCGCGGCCACACGGGCGACCCGATGAACGAGCGCGCCGATCGGCTGGCCACGGCTGCGCGCGAGGCGCTCGGCGGCTGACGGCGCGCGGGCGTGATCAACGGCCGCGGCCGGGCCAGACGCCCGGCCGCACCGAGGACGCGACGATCACGCCGTAGCTCCCCAGGCCCAGCGCGACACAGGCGAACAGCCCCGCAAGCCCGTAGCGGTCGCCGACCAGCGCGCCGCCGCCGGCGGCGACGCCGATCCGCACCAATGCCGCGACGAACGGCACGCGCATCCGCCCCGCCCCCTGGCTCGCGAAATAGAGCGCCATGCCGAGCCCGAGCGCGCCGAAGGACGGTCCGACCACCGTGAGATAGAGCCGGATCGCCTCGCGCACTGCGGGCTCGGTCGCGAACAGCCGCGCGAAGAAGGTGGGGAAGACCGCCACCATCAGCCCAACCGCGCCGGCGATCACGCCCGCCATCAGCCCGCCGCGCCAGGCGGTGACGCGCGCCCCGGCCCAGTCGCCCGCGCCGACCCGCATGCCCACCAGCGCCGTCAGTGCCGCGCCGATCCCGTAGGCGAGCGGGATCATCAGGAACTCGAAGCGCACGCCGATGCCGAAGGCGGCGATCGCCGCGGTGCCGTGCCGCCCGACCAGCGCGGTCACCAGCACGGTGGTGAGATTGGCGATCGTCGCCATCAGCGAGGCGACCAGCCCGACCGAGAGGATGCGCCCGAACAGCGCAAAGTCGAGGGGCGTACGAAACGATGGTCGGAACCCCGCACCGCCGCGCAGGATCACGGCCCCCATCGCGGCGGTCGCGAGCGCGAACGAGACGACATAGGCGATGCCCGCCCCGGCGATGCCGAGATCGGTGCCGAGCACCAGCGCGGCCGAGAGCGGCGCGTCGATCGCCCACACGCCGAGCATGATCACGGCGGGCAGGCGCATGTTGCCGGTGCCGCGCAGCACCGCGCCCAGCGTGTTGGCGAGCCAAACCAGCACCGAGCCCGCGAACAGCGTGCGCGCATAGAGCGTCGCGTTCGCCAGTGCCGCGTCGCGCCCGCCCATCAGCCGGAACAGCGCAGGTCCCCACACACCGATCAGGACGGTGAAGAGCAGGCCGAAGCCGATGCCGATGAAGACCGCGTGCAGCACCAGCGCCGAGGCCTCGTCGCGCCGCCCCGCGCCGAGCGCGCGCGCGATCGCCGAGGAGACGCCTCCGCCCATCGCGCCGGTGCTCATCATCTGCATCAGGAGCAGGAGCGGCAGCACGAGCGCATAGCCGGCGAGCGGCGCCGTGCCGAGCCGGCCGATGAACCACACCTCGGCCGTCTGGCAGGCCGCCTGGGCGAAGGCGACGCCGATCGTCGGCAGCGAGAGGGCGAGGATCCGGCCGAGCGGCGCGGGAGCAGGGGTCATGCGGGTGCGACTGTCGCCCGGCCCCGTGCCGGCGCCAAGGGTGGGACGCCGGCGGCTCCCGGTCAGGAACGGCGCTGTGACCTTCCGCACATCTCGCTGGCACAGCAGTGGCGCAGAGTCCGGATCGAGGATGCGGCGACGTCGATGCCGCGCCGCCAAGGCGAGGTGACGGTCATGTTCGCGCTGTTCGCTGTCCTGCCGCCGCTGCCCGCGCCGCGCCGCGCCTCGCTGCCCGCACGACTCGCGCGCCGGTTCCGCCGCGGCTGAGGCGCCGGCGCTGCCGGGCGCGCGCAGGGGCTGCGGTTTCACGCCGGCTTCACGGCACTGTCACGCCGCTGTCTTGATCCGCGCGCGATGTTCGGATTCCGACGCGACTTCGGAGGAGCCCCGATGCATCGACGCCACCTGCTCGCCGCATCCGCCGCCCTTGTGCCGGCGGCCCTTGCTCCGGCGACGCTGCGCGCCCAGGCGGCCCGCGCGGTCTGCTACAACTGTCCGCCCGAGTGGGCGGACTGGGGATCGGCGCTGCGCGCGATCCGCGACCGCCTCGGCATCGTGGTTCCGCACGACAACAAGAACTCCGGCCAGACGCTCGCCGCTCTGATCGCCGAGAAGGCCCGGCCGGTGGCCGACGTCGCCTATTTCGGCGGCAATTTCGGCCCCCGCGCGGTCGCCGCCGGCGTGCTCGCGCCCTACCGCCCCGCGCTGATCGGCGAGGTGCCGTCCGGCATGCGGGACCCGAACGGCTACTGGTTCGCGATCCACTCCGGCACGCTCGGCCTGTTCGTGAACACCGATGCGCTCGGGCGCGGCGTGGCCGTGCCCGAGGGCTGGAACGACCTGCTGAAGCCCGAGTATCGCGGCAAGGTGGGCTACCTGAATCCTGTGTCGGCCGCGGTCGGGCAGGTGGGCCTGTTCGCGGTGAATCTCGCCCTCGGCGGGTCCTATGACGATTTCGGCCCGGCCGCCGCGTTCTTCGGCAGGCTGAAGGCGAACGACCCGATCATTCCGACCCAGACGGCCTATGCGCGCGTGGTGTCGGGCGAGATCCCGATCCTGTTCGACTACGACTTCAACGCGATGCGCGCCCAGTTCACCGACCGTGCGCCGGTGCGCTTCGTGCTGCCCAGGGAGGGCACGATCAGCTTCCCCTACATCATGGGGCTGGTGGCGAACGGCCCGAACCCGGAGAACGGCAAGCGCGTGCTCGACTTCACGCTGTCCGACGAGGGTCAGCGCATCTGGGCCAACGCCTATCTGCGCCCGGCACGAGCGAACGTCGCGCTGCCGGCCGAGGTCGCGTCGCGCTTCCTGCCGGCGAGCGAGTATGCGCGCGCCCGGCCGGTGGACATCGAGCGCATGGTGGCCGGCCAGGACGCGGCGGTCGCGCGCTATCGTGCGGCGATGGGCGTGTAGATCGCGCCGGATGCATCCCCGCATACGATTCCCCAACCGTGCGATGCGACAATGAAGTGAGCGGAGGCGCGCGTCCTTCCGGGGGCGTCTCCGCGTCAGGAGGTGACGTTGATGTTCGCGCTGTTCGCCGTGCTGCCGCCACTGCCGCGCCCGCGTATGCGTCGGGCGCCGCTGCTGCGCCTCGCGCGCCGTTTCCACCGCAGGGGCTGACCGCCGCTCCTGCCCGTGCCGGCCGATGAGGCGGGATGGCGCAGCCCTCGCCGCCCTGGTCGCCCCCGCGATTGCCTTCGTGATCGCCTTCTTCGTGCTGCCCCTGGTGATGATGGCGCGCACCGGCGCGGCCGGGCCGGAAGGAGTCGCGACCTACGGCGCGATCCTGACCGATGCGCGCTATCTCGCGAGCCTAGGCCAGACGGTCGCGTTGTCGGCGGCGGTGACCGCGGCGACGCTCGTGATCGCGGGCTGTGCCGGGGTGTTCCTCGCCCGTCACCGGTTCCGCGGCCGGCGCGTGCTGACCGCGTTCCTAACCCTCCCGCTCGCCTTCCCCGGCGTGGTGATCGGCTTCATGGTGATCCTGCTCGCAGGGCGGCAGGGCGTGATCGGCGAGGCGAGCGCGGCGCTGTTCGGCGAGCGGATCGTGTTCGCCTATTCGCTCGCGGGGCTGTTCGTCGGCTATCTCTACTTCTCGATCCCGCGCACGGTGCTGACCGTGATGGCGGCGGCCGAGACGCTCGACCCGGCGCTCGAGGAGGCCGCGCGGTCCTGCGGCGCAGCGCCCTGGCAGGTTGTGCGTGACGTCATCCTGCCCGGTCTCAAGGGTGCCTTTCTTGCCGCCGGCGCGATCTGCTTCGCGACCTCGATGGGCGCGTTCGGCACCGCCTTCACGCTCGCCACTCGGATCGACGTGCTGCCGATGGTGATCTACGCCGAGTTCACCGTCGGCGCGAACATCGCGGTCGCGGCGGCGTTGTCGTTCCTGCTCGGCGCGATCACCTGGGCGGTGCTCGCGGTTGCGCGCAGTGCGGCCGGCGGCACCGTGGCGGCGACCGGATGAGACGGCGCGGCGCGGGGTTCGCCGCCGGGCTGGTGTTCTCAGGTCTGGTGGCGCTGTTCCTGATCGGACCGGTGGTGCTGTCGGTGCTCGCCGGGCTCACCGTGAACTACCAGCGCGGACTGATCGAGAGCGGCGTCACGCTGCGCTGGGTCGGGCGCGTGCTCGAGCTCTACGGCCACACGATCGGGCTCTCGGTCGGCATCGCGCTCGCCACGCTCGCCTGCAGCCTCGCGCTCGGCGTGCCGATGGCCTACGCGCTCGCGCGCAGCCCGGGCCGGCTCGCGCGGCTCGCCGAGGAGGCGCTCGTGATGCCGGTGGCGATCCCCGGCATCGCCACCGGCTTGGCGCTGATCCTCGCCTGGGGTGCGGTCGGCGGCTTCCGCACGCACTGGACCTTCATCCTGGTCGGCCACGTGCTGTTCACGCTGCCCTTCATGGTGCGCTCGACGCTGGCGGTGATGCTGGCGGTCGGCCTGCCGACGCTCGAGGAGGCGGCGCGGGCGCTCGGTGCAGGCTTCCTCACCCGCATCGTCACCGTGGTGCTGCCCAATGCCCGTCCCGGCATCCTGGCGGGCGCGCTGATGGTGGTCACGCTCTCGCTCGGCGAGTTCAACATGACGCTGCTGCTGCACACCCCCTTCACCATGACGTTGCCCGTGGGGCTTGCCGACAGCTATGCGTCGATGCGGCTGGAGATCGGCTCGGCCTACACGCTCGTCTTCCTGGTGCTGCTGATCCCCCTGCTCGTCGCGTTGCAATGGGCGGCCGATCGCACGGCGGCGGTGCGGCGATGACCGTCCCGGTGAGACTGATCGGCTGCGGCTTCACCTATCCCGACGGCACGCGCGCGCTCGCTCCGGCGGATCTCGAGATCCGCGCCGGCGAGACGCTGGCGCTGCTCGGTCCGTCGGGCTGCGGCAAGACCACCTGCCTGCGGCTGATCGCCGGCCTCGCCGAGCCCGATCCGGGCGGGCGGGTGCTGTTCGGCGCCGAGGATGTCACGCGCATCCCGATCGAACGCCGCCAGGTGGGCATGGTGTTCCAGTCCTACGCGCTGTTCCCCAATCTCGATGTCGCGGGCAATGTCGGCTATGGATTGCGTATCCGCAACATCGGGCGGGCCGAACGGGACGCCCGCGTGACGCGCATGCTGGCGATGATGCGCATCGCCGACCTGGCGGATCGTCGGATCGACCAGCTCTCGGGCGGCCAGCGCCAGCGTGTCGCGCTGGCGCGCGCGCTCGCCACCGAACCGCGCGTGCTTCTCCTCGACGAGCCGCTGACCGCGCTCGACGCCAAGTTGCGCGAGGCGCTCAGGGTCGAACTTGCCGCCCTCTTGCGCTCGCTCGGCATCACGGCGGTGTTCGTCACCCACGATCAGGCCGAGGCGATGGCGCTCGGCGACCGCGTCGCGGTGATGCGGGCGGGACGGATCGAACAGGTCGACGCGCCGGAGGCGATCTATCATCGCCCGGCGACGCGGTTCGTCGCCGGCTTCGTCGGCACCCTCAACCTTCTCGAAGGCCGGGTGGCGGAAGGGGCGCTGCATCTGCCGGGCGGCATGCTGCCCGCCAACGGCGCGGCTGCCGGCCCCGCGACGCTGGCCTGTCGTCCCGAGCAGCTCGTCCTGGCGAGCGATGGCACCCTCGCCGGTCGGGTGACAGCGTCGTTCTTCCTCGGCGACCGGACCCGGCTGGTGGTGGAGCAGGCCGCGCCCCAGCCGATCACGATCGAGGTCATGGACGCCGCGCCGCGGCCGGGCGATCTCGTTCGCCTCGCGGCCCGCCCAGGGGCGCCTTTTGCCCTGCCGGACGGATGAGAGCCTCTCCCCCTTTCCCCCGCCGCCGATTTCGCCCATGTAAGGGGTGTTCCTGCGCGGGCATCCGGGAGGGATGACTGCGCTTGCATTCTGGGAGGACACGCGATGATCCGCAGGCGTACGCTGCTCGTCTCGACCGCCGTTGCCGGCGCCGGCCTTGCCACGCCGGCCGTCCGGGCGCAGCCCCGCAACCCGTCCTGGCCGCGCGCGCTGACGATGGGCACCGCGGCTCCGGGTGGCACCTATGCCGTCTATGGCCCGGCCTGGGGCCAGCTCGCCGCGCAGGCGACCGGCGTCAACATCAGCTACCGCACCACCCAGGGTCCGAACCAGAACATCGTGCTAGTCGACCAGAAGCAGGTCGAGCTCGGCATGGTGACCATGGGCGTGGCGCTGCAGGCCTGGGAAGGCCGGGGCGAGTGGACCCGCGGCAACAAGTTCCGCAACATCCGCGCGCTGTTCCCGATGTACGACACGCCGTTCCATGCCGTGGCGCTGAAGCGGTCGGGCATCACCGACCACAGCCAGCTCAACGGCAAGAGCGTGGGCGTCGGCCCGCGCGGCGGCACGCCGGGCACCTACTACCCGCTGATCCTGCGCACCCTCGGCGTGACGCCGAGCCGGATCGGCTACGGCTCGGGCTCGGACATGATCGGCCAGGTGTCGGACGGGCTGCTCGACTGCTTCGCCTTCGCCGCCGGCGCGCCGATCCCGGCCTTCAGCGAGATCGAGACCACCAACGAGGTGACCATCTTCGGCTTCACCGAGGCTCAGATGGACGCGATCGTGAAGGCCTATCCTGAACTGTCGAAGGGCAGGATCCCCGCCGGCACCTACCGGTCGCTGCGCGAGCCGATCAACATCGTCGGCGTCTACAACTTCGCGATCGGCCACAAGGATCTGCCCGAGGACCTCGTCTACGAGATCGTCAAGTCCGTGATGACGCAGAACGCCGCTCTGGTGCAGGCGATCTCGACGGCGAAGGAGACGGTGCCCGAGAACGTTACCAAGAACTCCTTCCTGCCGTTCCATCCGGGCGCCGCGCGCTGGTTCCGCGAGAACGGCCACGCGATTCCCGACAACCTGATCATGGCGTGAGGGGGTGCGCCGCCATCGCGGCGCGCGTCATCCCTGAGAGGGCCCGGGCCGGCATGGTCCGGGCCTTCGCGTGTGGAGGCCCCGCGTGAGCCGCGAGGCCTGGGGCTGGCTCGCCGCCGTCAGCGCGGTCGGGATGTGGGCCGGCTGGTCGGTCGCGACCAGGTTCCTGCTGACCGGGGCGACGCTCGACCCGGCCGACATCGTCGCGGTGCGGTTCATCACCGCCGCCCTCCTGATGCTGCCCTATGCCGCGGCACGGCCGCCGCGCATCCGCCGGCTGCGCTGGTCCACCCTCGCCGCGATCGTGCTCGGCTCGGGGTTTGCGTTCAGCCTCTGCAACACCGGCGGGCTGGCGTTCGCCCCGGCCGCCCATTCTGGCGCCATGACGAGTCCGCTCGGCGCCGTGTTCACCGGTGTGCTCGCGCATGTCCTGATCGGCGAGCGGCTCGGCCGGCGCAGCGCGCTCGGGCTCACCCTGGTGACGGCGGGGGCGGCGACGATCGTGGTCTCGAGCCTCGGCGGCGGCTGGGGCGGCAGGACCTGGATCGGCCACCTGCTGTTCGCCGCCGCCGGGCTGCTCTGGGC
>CALKJX010000320.1 GCA_937995555.1 uncultured Elioraea sp. | reverse complement strand
GCTTCGGAGAGAATGATCGCATCGCCCTCGCCATCCACGTCCAGCGGGTAGGCGTCCACCTCGTCGAGGAAGAGATAGCGCACCG
The DNA here is from genome assembly GCA_937995555.1 of uncultured Elioraea sp. GTDB lineage: Bacteria > Pseudomonadota > Alphaproteobacteria > Acetobacterales > Acetobacteraceae > Elioraea. The sequence continues at coordinate 3,912 of CALKJX010000320.1, read as the reverse complement.
GCATCGAGCGCAGGCCCACGGCGGAGTTGGCCCCGGTCATCACCAGCACCCCGCCGCGAAACTCCTTCATCAGCACGGTGTTGCCCGAGTCGCGGCTTCGCGCCGGCGCGATGATCTCGCGCAGCACCGGCGACTCCTCGACCAAGGGGTCGATGCGGTGCTTGGAGTTGCGCTGCGCCATCTCGGTGGTGGGCCAGACGATCATCATCGGCCCCGGCGCGTGGTGGATGGCGTAGCCGACCCAGTTGAGACCCAGTTCCGTGCCACCCACCTGCGCGCCCTTCATGAACACCACCCGCTCGATGGGCGACGTGGGCGAGAGGCAGTCCATGATCTCGCGCAGGTATGGCGTGCGCGCGGTGCGCCAGCGCCCCGGCTCGGCCGACTCCTTGGTCGAGAGCATCCGGTAGCGATCCGCCCACGCGGAGACGGTCACAAGGGGGTCGGGCGTGAGGCCCTCGCGCCAGGCCCGCTCGATCTCGGCCGCGCCCTCGTAGTCGTCCCTCATGCGTCGATCCTCGGGGCGATCTCGCCGAGTTCGGCCAGGTGCTCGCGCACCGCGGCGTCGAGCGCCACGTGCAGCGCGTGCTCGTCGAGGCCGAGGCGGGCGGCCAGCATGGGTGCTGCACGACCCGGCCAGTTCAGCCACGCATCGCGCTCGGCCCGGGCGAGCTTGAAGACGTGGGCGATCGCCCGCGCCCGGTCGACCAGTTCGTCCTTCTTCTCGGCCAGCTCCACCTGCCGGATCTTGGCCTTGAGCACCTCGTTGACGGTGCGCGCCTGCAGCAAGGTGGCGCCGCCCGTGCCCAGCCCCGCGGGCAGGCTCGCGGCGCCATCCTCGGGCGCGCGGGCGCGGGGCGAGGCCTTCGGGGGGGCGGCGGTGCGCGGAGAGACGGTGTTCTTCGCCCACTGCGCATCGGCCTGCTCGGGGTCGATGGTGCCGTCGGGAAGCGTCGTGATGCGCCCGGTGTCGATCGCCTTCTTGACCGCCACGTGCGACACGCCCCGGTGACGCGCGTAGGCGCGGATCGAAAGGCCCATCGTCACCGTCTTCCGACATCTGTTCGTCCGTTTCGCAGATCGAGCTTGGCTTCCATCGAAAACAGCGCGTTCATCACATCACCCGATGCAAACGCGAAGGGACGCCAGATGAACACCAACACCCTCGACCTCCTCGCCACCAAACTCGCCGAAGCGGCGCTGACGGTCCTCGTACGCAGTTGCCGCAAGGAGCTGGCCGCCGCCAGCAGCGACGACCTCGAGGCCGCCTGCGCCGCGATGCGCGCCAAGGCCAGGTCGGTCATCGACCAGCTGCTCGACGACGCCCGCGCCGCACCCTGGGTGGCCGAGGCCGCCTTCCACGCCGCTGCCCTGGATCTTGCGCAAGCCGGCATCGCGGTGCTGCGCAAGACCGACTGACGAGGCGAAGCCAAGCAGACAGCGCTTGGCTTCACACGCGAACGGCGCGTTCATCCCATCACCCGATCAACCCCTACCGAGGAGCAGACCATGACCACCGTGACACTGACCCCCGCCCAGCGCGCGATCCTGGCCCACGCCGTCGAACACGCCGGCGGCAGGATCGAATGGTTCCCAGACAACATCAAAGGCGGTGCCCGCAAGAAGGTGCTGGACGGCCTGTTCAACCGAGCACTGATCACCACGGACGGCACCAACTGGTTCGTCGCCGCCGAGGGCTACGACGCCCTTGGGCTGCCGCGCCCCGGCGCGAAGACGCAGCGCGTGGGCTCGTTCGAGGCCCATCTCGACCGGATCATCGCCAACGCGGAAAGCGTGCCCGCCGCCGCGAGCGATCCCGAACTGGAGGCCGCCGTCACCGCCGCCGAAGCGGCCTGGGCGCAGGACGCGCAACGCACTGCCGAGCCCCGCCGCACCCGCGCCAACAGCAAGCAGGCGCAGGTGATCGCGATGCTGCGCCGCTCCGAGGGCGCGACGATCCGCCAGATCATGCAGGCCACCGGCTGGCAAGCGCACACGGTGCGCGGCACCTTGGCCGGGGCGCTGAAGAAGAAGCTGGGCCTGGCGATCGTCTCCGAAAAGGCGCCCAGCGGCGAGCGCATCTACCGGATCGCGTGAGCGGAGGTCGCCACGATGTTGAAGCTGATCACCATCCTCGAAAGCCTCAAGGTCGAACCCCGTCGCCTGACCGACGAGGAGAACCTGTACCTCGATCAGCTCGGCGACGAGCTGCGGCGGGCGGAGAACGACGCCGCCCGCTGGCGGATACTCGAACGCGAAGGGCTCAGTCGCCTCGAAGGCTTCGACTTCAGCGAGGACGTGCTCGCCCGGCTCACCGCAGTGCGCCGGGCGGCGATGAACTAAAGAGCTTGGCTTCTCGTGCGAACAGCGCGTTCATACGCATCCCGCGCGGGCTGCCTTATCTGGCCGGCTTCGTGATTCACTGCGCGATCACCGACGAGTCGCTCGCCGCCTGATCGAAGGCCAGGCCATCCACCTCGCGGGTGGCCTGCCGGCCCGTCCACTCCTGCCAGCGGCGCACGATCACATCGGCGTACTTCGGGTCGAGCTCGATCAGGCGCGCCACGCGCCCCGACTTCTCGGCGGCGATCAGTGTCGTGCCAGAGCCGCCGAAGGGGTCCAGCACCACGTCGCCGGGGCGGCTCGAATTTCGGATCGCGCGCTCGACCAGCTCCACCGGCTTCATGGTCGGGTGCAGGTCGTTCCTCTGCGGCTTCTTGATGCTCCACACGTCGCCCTGATCGCGGTCGCCGCACCAGTGGCGCTGCGCGCCTTCGGGCCAGCCGTAGAGGATCGGCTCGTACTGGCGCTGGTAGTCGGCGCGCCCAAGCGTGAAGGTGTTCTTGGCCCAGATGATGAAGGTCGACCAGTGGCCGCCGGCGGCGCGGAAGGCCGCTTGCAGCGTGTCCAGTTCGCTGGAGGACATGGCGACGTAGACCGCGCCACGGGTGTGCACCATGATCAGCGCCAGCGCGTCGTAGAGGAAATCGTAAAAGCCTTCGCCCAGCGCGTCGTTGAGGATGGGGCGATGCTTGCCGCGCAGCGTGTCGCGGGCCGAGTTGGCGTAGTTCACGTTGTAAGGCGGGTCGGTGAAGACCATGTCCGCCCGCTCGCTGTTCGGGAACAGCTTCGCGTAGGCCTCGGCGGTGGTCGCGTCGCCGCACACCAGCCGGTGCGGCCCAAGCCGCCAGATGTCGCCCGGCCGGGAGACGGGATCCTCGGGCACGTCGGGCGCGGTGTCGTCTTCCGTCCGGCCCTCGATCTGTGGTTCCTCATCGGCCAGCAGTTCGGCCAGCGCATCGGCATCAAACCCGGTCAGGTCCAGATCGAAGCCATCGTCCTGCAGCGCCTCCAGTTCGATGCGCAGCAGCGCATCGTCCCAGGTCGCGAGTTCCGCGAGCCGATTGTCCGCGAGCACCAAGGCGCGGCGCTGGGTCGGCGTCAGATGATCGAGCACCACCACCGGCACGGTGGCGAGGCCCAGCTTGCGCGCCGCGGCGAGCCGCCCGTGGCCCGCCACCAACACACCGTCGGCGCCGGTCAGAATCGGATTGACGAAGCCGAACTCGGCAATCGATGCGGCGATTCTCGCGATCTGCTCGTCCGAGTGCTGGCGGGCGTTGCGCGCGTAGGGCAGCAGCTTGTCGATCGGCCAGTGCTCGATTCTCTCGGCGAGCCACGAGGCGGTCATGCCGGCACCTCCGCCTCGCGCTCGGTCGCCACCTCGTCGAAGGTCCGGCCATTGCACTCCAGCACCGGCACGCGGTCCGGGTGGTGCTGCATCCAGCGGCGCAGGGCCACGTCCACGTACTCGGGGGCGAGTTCGACCGCGCGCACCCGGCGACCCGTGAGTTCTCCGGCGAGGATCGTGGTGCCCGAGCCTGCGAACGGCTCCAGGACGATCTCGCCCGC
>CALKJX010000319.1 GCA_937995555.1 uncultured Elioraea sp. | reverse complement strand
GGCGGCGCATCGAGCGGCTCGATCCGGGCGGCGTGCTGTGGGACGGCATGGGGGTCGCGCGCGCGATCGGCGGTGGCGTCTATTCCGCCTGCACGGTGCTGGAGCCGGGCGTGATCCATGCCGAGAACCCGATCAACCGCGTCATCCTCGGCGAGCCCGACGGCACGATCTCGGCGCGCGCCGAGGCGATCGCGGCGGCGCTGCGCGCGGGCGGCATGGGCGGCGAGGTGGTGCCCGACATGCGTGCCGCCGTGTAGGAGAAGCTCGCCGGCAACATGGGCAACGGGCCGCTGGCGATCCTCGCCGGGCGGCGGATGAAGGACTACATGGCTGAGCCCGCCATCTACGCGGCGTCCATCCGCGCCATGGAGGAGTGCCACGCGGTCGCGCGCGCCTGGGGCTGCGAGGTGAGGGCCGATCCGGCCCAGCGGGCGGCGGCCAATGCGGCGAGCGCGCACAAGCCCTCGATCCTGCAGGACCTGGAGATGGGCAAGCCGATGGAGGTGGACGCGCAGCTGGTCGTGCCGCTGGAGCTGGCACGGCTCGCCGGCGTGGAGACGCCGACGCTCGACCTGACGATCGCGCTCGCGGTCGAGCGTGCGCGCGCCGCGGGGCTCTACGCCGGCTGACCGAGCGGCTGGTCGGTCTGGCCGAGCACCCAGCCTTCCCAGCGCCGCAGGGCAGGGTCGTCCGGGCAGGCTTCGGCCCGGCGCCCGAGCAGGACGTTCAGCACCCCGAACAGACCGCAGACGCAATCGAACCGGTCCTCGCCGGCGGCATCCGCGCCGAACCCGTCGGCGATCGCGGCCGCGAGGTCGGGCGCGATCATTACCCCGGCGTCGCGCGCCCAGGCGATGAGAGCTGCGCCTGCTGCGAGGCGCGCTGGGCGGCGGCGCTTCGACCCCGCCAGCCGCACACCGATGTGGCGGTAGCATTCGGCCGGGTAGGTCTCGGCGACCACGAGCGCGCCGGGGCGGGCGAGCTCCGCGAGCGTGCCCTCGAACGGCCAGAGCCGGATCGCTGCGTTTCCGGCGAGCGCGGGCAGCAGCATGTCGCGCCAGGCATGGATTGCGGCCTTGCCGGCCTGGTTGGCGCCCAGGGTCCAGAACAGCGGTGCGCCGGCCGGCCGCGTCGCCGTGCGCAGGTCGCAACGTCGGCCGAGACAGGACGGATCGGGCAACCCAAGGGCCGCGGCATGGGCAGCGCGCGTCATCCCGCGCCTCCCGCGCGCCGGATAGAACGGCCGGTGGGGTGAGACCTCCTCGAGCGTGGCGGCAACCGCGAAGAACGACGGGCGGTCGGCGAGCGTGCGCAGGAAGGCCGGGAAGTCGGGCGCGCCGGCGTGGCGCGCGGCGTAGAGGCGCGGCAGGCCAAGCGGGACGTCAAGGCCGAGCACCGCCGCCCCGCCAGCGGCCGCGGCAATCAGGCGGGCAGAAAGGGTATCGACCGTCCCCACCGGGCGGGGCGCGCCGGCCGTCCAGCGCCCCTCGGCGTCGCGCCCGGCGACCGCGATCCAGCACTTGCGCGGATCGGACGACCAGTCGGCGTGCGCGGCGAGCGTGACGTGCGGCAAGGGCACACTCCGCCATGCTCGCTCAGCGGGGATGCTGATCGGGCGCGTCATGCCGATGCGCCGTGGCATAGTGCCGCCGCGAACGGCAAGGAGTGCGCGGCATGAACGTGGCGACGGCAAGGGCTCTGGCGGGAACGGACGCAGCACACCCGGACGGTCAGTACAGCACCGTCGCGAAGTGGTTCCACTGGGTCACGCTGCTGCTGATGGCGATCACGCTGCCGGTGGGCTTTGTCATCAAGCACATCGCCAACGAGCCCTTCGCGACAAAGATGGTGTTCTACGCCGTGCACGAGAGCGCGGGGCTGACCATTCTCTTCGTCACCATCGCCCGGCTGGTCTGGCGTATTGCCAACCCTCCACCGCCGCTGCCCGATCACATCCCCGCGCAGATGCGGCTCGCGGCCAGCGCGGTGCACTGGCTGCTCTATCTTGCCCTGATCGCTCAGCCGGTGCTCGGCTTCACCATGACCAACGCCTTCGGCTTCCCGATGCAAGGGGCCACCGCCTATCTCGGCCTGATCGACATCCCGGCGGTGATGGCGGAGAACCGGAGCCTCGCCGAGACGCTGAAGACGCTGCACACCTGGGTCGGCTACTCGATCGCGGGCCTGCTGGTCGCGCACATCGCGGGCGCGGTCTATCACCACGCCGTCAGGCGTGACGGTACGCTGATGCGGATGCTGTAGCGGTTACGCCTCGCCGCGGGCGCGGGCGAGCGCACGGCGCAACAGCCCGGGCTTCTTGGGCGGCGGTGGTGGCGTGGCGGCCTCTGCGGCCGCGCGTGCGGCATGGGCGCGTGCGCGCTCCTTCTGCGCCATCCACTTCTCGAGCGTCATGCCCGCCTTCGCCGCGCGCTTCGCCTCGTAGGCGCGCTGCGCCTCGGTCATGCCGGCGGTGGGGTCCTTGGCCTTGGCCATCGTCGTCCGTCCCTTGCGAGAGCGCGCGGACGCTACTCGGCGGCCAGCCGCGCTTCAACGTCCCGCCCGAACATGGCCGAGAAGCGCCGCGCGAATGCGGGCCAGGCGGTGGGGTTGACCAGCCGGGGCGGGCGCTCGCCCTTCACGAACAGCCCGATCAGCTGTTCCGCGCCCCAGGTGGCGATCCGCCGCCGGCTCTCCTCGGTCACGCCCGCGGTGTGCGGGCTCGCGAGCACCGCGGGGTGGTGCAGCAGCGGATTGTCCAGCGGTGGCTGCGGCTCACGGTCCCAGCAGTCCAGCCCGGCACCGGCGAGGTGGCCGCTCTCGAGCGCGGCGAGTACGGCGCGCTCGTCATGGATGAACTGGCGCGCGGTGTTGACCAGGATCGCGCCCTGCCGCATCCGCGCGAGCGCCTCCGCGCCGATCATGCCGCGCGTCTCGTCGGTCAGCGGGCAGTTGATCGACACCACGTCGCTTTCGGCGAGCAGGGTCGCGAGATCGACCTTCTCGGCCCCGCGCGCGGCGATCGTCGCGGCGTCGAGATAGGGGTCGGCGGCGAGGACGCGGCAGCGGAAGGCGAGGCGGCAAATCTCGGCGATCCGGGTGCCGATCAGGCCGAGCCCGATGATGCCGACGGTGCGGTCGACGAGCTCGCGCCCCATCACCGCTTCGCGCACCCGCATCGTGCCCGCGCGCATGGCGGCCTGCGCTTCGGGGATGCGCTTGAGCAAAGCGAGCATCATGCCGACCGCGTGCTCGGCCACGCCTTCGGCGTTGCCGCCCTTCTGGTTCATCACCACCACGCCGGCCTCGGTCATCGACGCGACATCGACGGTGTCGTAGCCGGCGCCGTGACTCGAGACCGCGAGCAGGTCGGGGGCGGCGCGCAGCAGCGCCGAATCGGCCCAGAGGTGCCGCGGCAGCTCGTCGCGCAGGCTGCCGGTCTGGTAGGCATGCGCGCCCGCGAACAGCGCGCCGACCTCCTCCGGCCGCGTGTCGGGCCCACAGCGGCGCAAGCTGAACTCGGGCTGTGCGCGCATGATCTCCAGGAATACCGGCCGCGGCGTCGGCTCGGCGTAGACGAGGGTGATCTTCTGGGGCATCGGACGGGCTCGCGCGTGGCTGAGGGGTCGAGGCTAGGCGGAGGCGCCGGCCGCGTCGAGGCATGGGAGAGCTGCATGGAGGCACGGCTGAAATCGGAGCTGTGGGTGCGTGCGGTGATCCGCCAGTGCGACCGCATCGGGCGCGCCGCGGTGGTGCTGCGCAAGGGTGACGCGGATTCGGGCGGCATCCTCGTGGTGCTGCGCGGGCAGGCCGGCTCGGTCGTGCTGGC
>CALKJX010000318.1 GCA_937995555.1 uncultured Elioraea sp. | reverse complement strand
CCGCGCGCGGCGAGGTCAGCCGCACGCCCGCCTCGGCCCTCATGGCGGCGAAGGTCAGCGCCGGCATCAGCCCCGCCGCCGGACGCGACAGCTCCGGCCGCGCGATGGTGACTCCCGCGCGCAACGGCCAGCCGCCGCGCGCGAGACCGTCATGGCGCGTACGCTCGCCGTCGGGACCGACGCCGTCGATCGCGGCGACGACCGCATTGCCCAGCAGCCACCACGCCGCGCCGTGGACGGCCGCCGCGACCACCAGCAGGGCCCCCACCAGCATGCCGATCCGTCGCATCACGCGCCCTGTCCCGCCATCGCGGACGCGAGCATAGCGGCGCTCTCGCCGGCTGCCGACGCCAGGCTCATCCACACGCCGGATGACCACTCCTCAGGCGTGGTACGGGTCATACAAAGGCGACAGAGATCAACGGGTTGTCGAGGCATCCTGGAGTCTCCCGAAAGCCGCGGGGGGATCGGACCCACAGAGTTGTCCACAGCCTGTCCACGCCGCTCCGCACCCGCAAGGGTGGCGCGCAGAGGCCGGGCATCTCATTTCCCGCGGACGCGCTAGACTGCGTCAGCGATTCCGCCGCCCCGATCCCCGAACCCACATGGCCCGACGTCCCAAGCGCCTCCGTCTCGTCACCAGGAACATCAACTCCGTCCGTCTCCGGCTTGCCAGGCTTGCCGACCTCGCCGTCGCGCTGGAGCCCGACGTGATCTGCCTGCAGGAGACCAAGGTCAGCGACGCCGAGTTCCCGCTGCGCGAGGTGCGCGCGACCGGGTACCGGCACATCGTGATCCGGGGCGAGAAGGGCTACAACGGCGTCGCGATCCTCTCGAAGATCCCGCTCGCGCCCGTCGCGGACACGCCGAACTGGTGCGGCAAGGGCGACTGCCGGCATCTCGCCGTCGATCTCGACATCCCGGGCGCGCCGGTGCGGCTGCACAACTTCTACGTCCCGGCCGGCGGCGACGTGCCGGACCCGGAGGCGAATCCGAAGTTCCGCCACAAGCTCGACTTCGTTGCCGAAGCGGCGCATTGGTTCGGCAATGGCGCGGCCAAGGGCGGGCGGCAGATCATCGCGGGCGATCTCAACATCGCGCCCCTGCCCGACGACGTCTGGAGCCACCGCCAGCTGCTCGACGTGGTGTCGCACACGCCGGTCGAGACCGATCTCCTGACGAAATGGCAGGGCACGGCCGAGGGCTGGATCGACACCATGCGGCATTTCGTGCCGCCGCCGCAGAAGCTCTATTCCTGGTGGTCGTACCGCAACCGCGACTGGCGGCTGTCGGACCGCGGCCGGCGGCTCGACCATATCTGGGTCACGCCCGACATGGCGGGCACGCTGAAGGCCGGGCAGATCCTGAAGGACGCGCGCGACTGGCCGCTCGCGTCGGATCACGTCCCGGTCTGCGTCGAGATGCTGGTCTGACCGTCACGCGTCGGCTGCACGCCTCAGCGTGTCGCCGAACCGCACGAGCTGGCCCGACGGCGCGCCGAGCAGCTCGTCCTCGCGCATGATCGTGCGCCCGCGCAACACCGTCATCACGGGCCAGCCGGTGACGTCCATGCCGTCGAACGGCGTCCAGCCGCAGGGCGAGGCGATCCAGTCATTCGTGATCGTGCGCGTCCGCTTCATGTCCACGAGCGTGAAGTCGGCGTCGTAGCCGGCGGCGAGCCGCCCCTTCCCCACCACGCCATAGACGCGCGCGGGGCCGGCGCACATCAGGTCGGCCAGCCGCGAGAGCGAAAGCCGCCCGGCGTTCACGTGGTCCAGCATCACCGGCACGATCGTCTGCACGCCGGTGAGTCCCGCCGGACATCTCGGCCAGGGCAGGCGCTTGAGATCCGCCGCATGCGGCGCGTGATCCGACCCCACCACGTCCACGGTGCCGTCGCGCACGGCCGCCCAGGACGCGTCGAAGTGGCGCTGGTCGCGGATCGGCGGGTTCATCACGCCGAACCCCTTCAGCCGCTCGTACACGTCCGGCGCGACCTGGGTGAGATGGTTGATCAGCACCTCGACGGTCGCCAGGTCGCGGTAGTCCTTGAGGTAATCGAGTTCCTCAGCGGTCGAGACGTGCAGGATGTGCGCGCGCCGGCCGGTCTTGCGCGCGAGCGCCATCAGCCGGCGCGTGCCGAGGAACGCCGCCTCGACATCGCGCCACTCCATGTGGCGGATATGCGGATCGCCCTCTTGGAACAGGGGGGCGCGGGCCTGAAGCCGGTACTCGTCCTCGCTGTGATAGGCGATGCGGCGGAAGCCGTTGCGCATCACCGCCTCGAGCGAGGCGTCGTCCTCCACCAGCAGATCGCCCGTGGAGGAGCCGGCGAACACCTTGATCGCGCACACGCCGGGTTCCAGCTCCAGATCGGCGAGCATGCCCACGTTCGCCTTGGTCGCGCCGACATACAGCCCCATGTCGACGAAGGCGCGGCCCGCGATGTGGTCCCGCTTCCAGGCGAGGCGCTCGGCATCGGTGATCGCCGGCTTCGTGTTCGGCATGTCGAACACCGC